>VGCB01000447.1 GCA_016870235.1 Actinomycetota bacterium
AGATCAGGAACGAGAACCCGCCCTCCCGCCAGCGGCGCTCGAAGGTCGCCTCGCGCTCCTCGGGAGTGACGTCGAGCGCCGACACCTGGCTGGCCTCGTTCGTGTCGCCGATCGGCGAGCGGCGCGCCCTCTCGCGGAACGCCGGGTAGTTCTCCTTCACGTGCCGCTCGAAGTCGCGGTCCTGCGGAGCGTTCCAGGCGGGGATGCTGAAGTTCGGCGTGCGCTGGAAGACCGTGAGCTGCGACGCCTGCCGCGCGAGCTGCGGGATCGCCTGGATCGCCGACGAGCCGGTCCCGACGATGCCGACCCGCCTGCCGCTGAAGTCGATCACCCGATGCGGCCACATGCCCGTGTGGAACCACTCGCCCTCGAAGCGGTCGAGGCCCGGGATGTCGGGCACACGGGGAGCCGACAGGCAGCCGGTCGCCATCACGCAGAAGCGCGACTCGATCAGGTCGCCGCGATCGGTCGAGACGTTCCACTCCCCTGTCTCCTCGTCGAGCACGATCGAGACGACGCGCGTGCCGATCCGGATGTCGCGCCTGAGGTCGAAGCGATCGGCGACATGGTCGATGTAGCGGAGGATCTCGCCCTGGGTCGCGTAGCGCTCCGTCCACGACCACTCCTGCTGCAGCTCGTCGTCGAACGAGTAGGAGTACGTCGTGCTGACGACGTCGACGCGCGCGCCCGGGTAGCGGTTCCAGTACCAGGTGCCGCCGACGCCGTCGCCCGCCTCGACGACGACGGTCGCGAGGCCGAGCTGCCGGAGCCGGTACAGCACGTAGAGGCCGGAGAAGCCGGCGCCGACGACGACCGCGTCGACCCGCTCCGCAGTCGCGTGCGTGCTCGCCGGGGCCGCCTGCGGATCGGTCGACATTGGCGCGATCGTACACTCGTCCGAGCACGCCGCACACTTCCAGGCGAGAGGAGAGACGTGGTACTCGAGGTCGTCGACATCAGGGCCCGCGAGGGTGAGCAGGCAGCGTTCGAGGAGGCGGTCGTCCGCGGCATCGAGACGGTGGTCGCGAAGGCGAAGGGCTTCCGCGGCTACAAGGTCAATCGGGGCGTCGAGTCGCCCGATCGCTTTCTCGTGATGATCTTCTGGGACACGATCGACGACCACATGGTCGGCTTCCGCGAGTCGGAGGCGTTCGACGAGTGGCGGGCGATCGTCGGCGGCCTCTTCGCGGAGCCCCCGAAGATGGAGCACTTCACGCTCGTCTCGAAGTCGGCCTGACACCGCCGCCACCAGCGGCGGCCGCGGCCGGGGACGACGCGTCAGCGATGCGCCCAGGTGTGCGGATGCCCGTGCTCGCGCGTCAGGGTCCCGCGCGCCTCGAGCACGATCAGGTGTGCGTACGCCTCGCGCATCGCCATCATCCAGTCGAAGGGCCCGTACGCCGACCAGGGCGACGTCCAGGTCATCCGCTCGGCGACCGAACGCACGGTGAGATGCCCGTCGCCGATCGCGGAAGCGGCCTCGGCGAGCCGTTCCTCGTGGTGATCGAGGAGCTCGAGCGCGCGCGGCCCGACCGGCATCGGATCCTCGTGCCCGGGCAGACCGAGCAGGTCGCCGTACGGGACGACGCGCTCGAGCGCGGTCATGTAGTCGGCCAGCGGGCTCCCCGAGGAGCCGGGCGAGATCCCGACGTTCGGGGTCGTCAACGAGAGGACGTGGTCGCCGGTGAAGACGACGCCCGCCTCCTCGTGCACGAAGCAGAGGTGACCGGGCGCGTGACCCGGCGTCAGGACGGCCACGAGCGTCCCGCCCGCGACGTCGAAGCGCCGTCCGTCGCCGACGAAGCGGTCGGGAGGCGGGAACCCGCGGCTCGACGCGAACGTGCGCGACCAGACGTCCATCATCGCCGTCCGCTCCTCATCCCCGACTCCGAACTCGCGGAGCGTCCCCTCGAGCGAGGCGCCGAAGTCGCGGTAGGCGCGAACGTCGAGCTCGATCGCCTCGGCCTCGTGCATCGCCGTCCACGCGCCCGAGGCCTCCTTCACCCGTTGCGCGAGCCCGTAGTGGTCGAGGTGCCCGTGCGTGAACAGCACCCCGCGGATCGCGTCGAACGAGAGCCCGGCCGTCGCGAGCCCGGCCTCGAGCGCGGAGAAGGCCGCGTCGTCGCCGGGGCCCGCGTCGAGCAGCAGGGCACCGTCGTCGAGCACGAGCGCGTAGACGTACACGTACCGGAGCGGCCCGTGCATCGGCACCGGAATCGACCAGATCCCCGGCCGCACCTCCTCGACCGGAGGGATCCCGCCGTCCAGGTACGCCATCCGACGATTCTCCCACGCCGCCGGCTGTGCTGTTCAGGGACGCGGCTCGGGCGTCATGCCCTCACGACACGTACGGACGCCGGCCGCTCCACGGCCGTGCGCGCTCGAGCTCCCCGGCGAGACGGAGCAGCACTGCCTCGCCCGCCGGCGGGCCGACGAGCTGGACGCCGATCGGCACGCCGTCGTCGCTCCAGGCGAGGGGGAGCGAGAGCGCGGGCTGGCCGGTGAGGTTCGCGATCTGGGTGTACCCGGTGAACTGCCAGCCGCGCTCGAACTCGCGCCAAGGATCGTCGGCGGCCGCGGTCCAGCCGATCGGGACGGGTGGCAGCGCGAGCGTCGGCGTGACGAGGACGTCGTACCCCTCCCAGAACGCGACGATGCGCCGCGCGAGGCCGTGCAGGCGCGCGACGCCCCGGACGTACTCGGCGCTCGAGACGCGGGCGGCGGCGAGGGCGAGCGTGCGGTTCAGCGGCTCCAGGAGGTCGACGTCGAGATCGGCGGGCAGGAGCCCGCTGCTCGCCTGCCAGACCATCGTGAAGAGCGGCACGAACTCGGGATCGCGCCACCGCGGCGCCGCCTCGACGACCTCGTGGCCGAGCTCGGAGAGGAGGCGAGCGGCGTCGATCGCCGCCGTCGCGCAGGCGGGGTCGACCCGGACGTCGACCCCTTCGAGCGGCACCTCGGTCGTGAAGGCGACACGGAGCCTCCCGGGCGCGCGCTGCGGCTCGCGGGCGAACGGCCCGCCGGGCGGCGGCGCCCAGTACGGGTCG
>VGCB01000448.1 GCA_016870235.1 Actinomycetota bacterium
CGGAGGCCTCCTGGTCGACGGGCTACACACACCGCCGACCTTCGACACCCGGATACGTGCTCCCTACACGGTGCTCACAGGCCTGCCCGTGAATTACCGATCAACCATCTAGTGCACGCGCGGGACGCGCCGGCCGCCCGATCGCCGATCTCGCCGAGATCCGCGGAGTCGCCGAGTGACCGGACGCGCCGGAGCGTTGGAGCGAATTCGGTGCAGACCCGGCACACCCATGCAACACCTTCTCTGCGATCGTTCCGTCAGGGGACTCCGCAGCCCCCATGGGGGAGGAGGAAGAAGGGGTGCGGCGGCCTGGTCCGATTCGGCAGGGAACCGGCGAAGGCCGCAGGGAACCGGCGACGGCCGCAGGGAGACCGCCTGACGGCGAGAGCACGCCTGCCGCCGGCCGCCTGCCGCCGCGAGACCGCCGGCCGCCGGCCGCCGGGGAACCACGTGCCGTCGACCGCCGCTCGACGGCAGCCCACGCTCAGCCCCGAGCCGGCCCTCGTCGTCGCGCCGCCCTCAGGTGAGCGTGTACTCGGGGCCCGAGCCGCCCTCGGGCGGCGTCAGCCGGCCGCCCTTGACGGTGATGGCGCCGCACTGCACGCAGTTCGAGGGCGTCAGCTTCACGTTGACCGTTCCGTCGCCGTTCTCGTCGCCCACCTCGTACACCTTGGCGGGGCACATCCACTCCCACATCTCCGCGATATCACGCGGCACGCTCTCCTCGATGCGCACGTGATTCGGCTGGTCGTCGCGTGTGCGGTTCCCCGAGATGAAGACCGACGACAGCTTGTCGAAGGTCAGCTGCCCGTCCGGCGCCGGATAGCTCTTCGAGCGGCCGGTGCGGCGGAGCTCCCGCTCGGCGTTCGGGTGCGACGGCAGGTCGAACGGCGGCAGCTTGCCTTTGGTCACGGTCATCGCGCTCGCGAGCCCACCGCCGATGAAGAAGCCCTTGTCGAACGCCTGCCGCATGTTCCTGACCTCGAACAGGTCCTTCCAGACGTAGCTCTCCCTGAGCGCCTCGTCGTAGGACGCGAGGGCGCCGATGCGGTGCGGCACCTCGCCGCGCTTGAGCGAGCGGAACGCCGCCTCGGCGGCGAGGATCCCCGACTCGATCGCGATGTGCACGCCCTTGAGCCGCGGCACGTTGACGAGCCCGGGTCCTTCGCCGGCGAACAGCAGGCCGGGCGCGTGGAGCTGCTTCGGCAGCGAGAGGACGCCGCCCTCCGTGATCGTCTTCGCTCCCCAGGCGACGCGCTCGCCGCCCGCGAGGAGCTTGCGCACGAGCCGGTGCGTCTTGAACTCCTGGAGCACGTCGTGAACCGAGAACTCGACGTCCGCGTACTCGAGCCCGGCGACGAACCCGACGCAGATCATGTCCTCGCCCATCGGGTAGATGAACGAGCCGCCGAACTCGCCGTGCTTGGCGGCCTTGCGAAGCGGCCAGCCCATCGTGTGGATGATGTGGTCGAGCGGCTTCGCCACCTTCCAGATCTCCTTGACGCCGAGCGCCCAGATCTGCGGGTTCTGGCCGTGGAGCCCGAAGTGGTCGATCGCGCCGAGGGTGAGGTGCCCGGCCGTCCCCTCGGCGAGCACCGTGACCTTGGCGGCGATGTCGGCACCAGGCTCGAAGTTGCCGAGGGGCTCTCCCTCCTTGCCGCGTCCCTTGTCGCCGGTGCGAACGCCGACGACGCGCCCGTGCTCGACGAGCAGCTTCTCTCCCGCCGTCTCCGGGAGGATCATCGCGCCCGCGGCCTCGGCCTTCTCGCCCATGTACCGACCGAGCTGCGAGAGCGAGAGCACGAGGTTCCCGTGGTTCATCATCGTGGGCGGCGGCGGGATCCGGAGCGCCGCCTGCTTCGTCAGCAGGTACACGGCCTCGCCGTGCACGAAGCCGAAGTTCGGGACGTCGGTGACGGCGAAGTCGGGGCCGAACAGGCTCTTGAGCGCCCGCGGGTTCACGACCGCGCCCGAGAGGAGATGCGAGCCCGGCTGCTTCCCCTTCTCCAGGATCGCGACCGGGACCTCGCCGAGGCGCTCGGCCGTCTCGGGATCCTGCTCGATCAGCTGGCCGAGCCGGATGGCGCAGGCGAGCCCGGCCGGCCCGCCGCCGACGATCAGCACCCCGACCTCGATCCGCTCGTCGACGGGATCCGTCGGCGGTCCGACGACGTCGGCGGGCGTGAACGGCGGCGGGTAGTCCGACGGCCTGACGGCGGGCACCGGGGCTAGCCCCTGCGTGCCTTGATCAGCTCGGTGAGCTTCGGTGCAATCGCCGTCAGGTCGCCGACGACCCCGAAGTCGGCGAAGTCGAAGATCGGCGCGTTCGCGTCCTTGTTCACGGCCACGATCGTGCCCGAGTTCTGCATCCCGACCTTGTGCTGGATCGCGCCGGAGATGCCGAGCGCGATGTACAGCTTCGGCGAGACCGACTTGCCGGTCTGCCCGACCTGGGTCGCGTACGGGTACCAGCCGGCGTCGACGACCGCGCGCGTCGACGCGACTGCTCCGCCGAGGGCGGCGGCGAGGTCCTCGCAGTACTTGAAGCCCTCGGGGGCGCCGAGCCCGCGGCCGCCGGCGACGATGATGTCGGCCTCCTCGATCGACGGTCCGCTCGACGCCTCCTGCGTGTGCTCGACGAGCTCGGCCTGGAGCGAGTGGTCGTTGAAGGTGACGGAGACCTGCTCGACGTCGGCGCTGCCGCCGCTCTCGACCGGGTCGAAGGTGCCGGAGCGGACGATCGCGAGCCGCGGGGTCGCCGTCCAGCCGCATTCGACGACGACCGTGTCGCCGAGCGCCGGGCGCGTGCCGACGAGCCCGCCGTCGCGGGCGACGAGGTCGGTGAGATCCCAGTTGAGGCCCGCATCGAGCCGGGCCGAGAGCCCGGCCGCGACGTCGGCGGCGAGCACCGAGGCCGCGAACAGGACGTTCTCCGCACCGGACTGCGCCACGATCGCCGCGAGCGCGTCGACGCGCGGCTGCGGCAGCGGGGTCGCGAGCGCGGGGTCGTCGACGACGTAGACCTTGCCGGCGCCG
>VGCB01000449.1 GCA_016870235.1 Actinomycetota bacterium
GCCGCCGAGCACCGTGCCCTGCGGGAAGACGCCGACGGCGGCGCCGCGGTCGAGCGCCCGGGCCCCGGCGGCAACGGCCTCGCGGTCGCCGCGGCCGCGGGCCACGGGGATCCCGCCGAGCGACCGCAGGAGCGGGGCGACTGGCCCGACGAAGAGGTCGTCCTTGGTCAGGAACCGGATCGGGCGCCGGAACGCGGCTCCGAGGACGATCGGGTCGAGGAGGGACTCGTGGTTCGCGGCGACGACGACCGGCCCGGCCGGCATCCGCTCGGCGCCGAACGTCTCGAGCCGCCAGACGAGCCGCACCGCCTGGCAGAGCGTCAGCTGCGCGACGCGGTAGGCGAGCATCAGTACGTCGCCCGCGTCGGCGGGTGCGTGGGCAGCGCGTCGTTGTGCGACCGCGTCAGGACGAGCTGCATGTCGCGCAGGGCGCGGATCGCGAACGCGGACTCGCAGTAGGCGAGGTAGAACGTCCACGTGCGCACGAACCGCTCGTCATAGCCGAGCGCCCGCACGTCGTCGAAACGGGCCTGGAACCGCTCGCGCCACACGCGGAGCGTCCGGGCGTAGCCGATGCCGATCTCCTCGAGGCCCGCGATCATCAGGCGCGTCTTCGCCACCGACCGTGCGAGCGCCTCCAGCGAGGGGAGCAGCGAGCCGGGAAAGATCGTCCGCTGGATCCAGTCGGGCCGCCGCCGGTAGCGCTCGAACCGGTGGTCGGGCATCCCGATCGTCTGCACGAGCGCGATGCCGTCAGGCGCCAGGAGGCGGTCGATCGTCGCGAAGTACGTGTCGTACTCCGCAAGTCCGATCGCCTCCAGCATCTCGATCGAGACGATCCGCGAGTACGACCCCTCTGTCAGGCGATAGTCGCGCTCGACGATCTCGACGAGCCGATCGAGCCCCGCCTCCCGCACGCGCTCCCGCGCCAGGGATGCCTGGGCGCGAGAGATCGTGAGGCCGGTGACGCGGCAGCCGTGGTGCCTCGCCGCCCAGATCGCGAGACCACCCCAGCCGCAGCCGATCTCGAGCAGGTGGTCGGCCGCGCTGAGATTGAGCTTCTCGCAGACCATCCGGAGCTTGGCCTCCTGCGCCTCCTGCAGCGTCATCCCGGGGCGCTCCCAGTAGGCGCAGGAGTAGGTCATCGTCGGGTCGAGCATGAGCCGGAAGAGCTCGTTGCCGAGGTCGTAGTGGGCGTGGATGTTGCGTCGCGCGGCGTGCGCGTCCTGACGGGTCGACGGGGCGGGGCGCAGGCGCTGGAGACGGGCGAGCGCGCGGACCGAGGGCGTCTCCTGCGCGCGATGGACGCTCCGGCCGAAGAGGGCGAAGAGGGCCGGCAGGTCTTCGCAGTCCCAGTCGCCGTCGACGTACGCTTCGCCGAGGCCGATCGTCGTCCGCAGCCCGATCTTCGACCAGAGCGCGTCGGGATCGCGGACGTCGACCACCACCTCGGGCCCGTCGCCGTCGCCGAAGCGCCGTCCGCGGCCGTCCGGATGGCGCAGGACGATCGTCCCGCCGCGGATCTCGGCGAGCGCGCGATAGCCGAGGCGACGGCCTGCCGCGGCCGCGAGCGCGGACGGGATCACGGCTCGACCGTCCCGCCCCCGGGCGCGAGCGGCGGCTTCGGATGGAAGGGCGTCCGCTTCGCCCAGAGCCTCAGCGCCTGCCAGTGGATCCGGGCCGTGACCGCCGCCGGCATCAGCGGGTAGCGGACGAGCGACGCGCAGAGCGACGTCGCCGTCAGTGGGCGCCGGCGTGCGGTCAACGTCGCGTGGAAGTCGGGGTGGCCGTCCTCCTGCACGTCGATCCTGACCGCGAGCAGGGCCTCGGGCTCGGAGATCCACCAGCGGTAGCGCTGATCCATCGACATGAACGGCGACACGTGCAGGCGCTTGTCGGTCTCCCACACGGTCCGGCCGCCGCGCGCCTCGCCGCCTTCGGGCAGGAGGACGTACGGCACCTTCTCGCGGAAGGTGTTGCTGACCTCGGAGACGACCGCCGCGACCCCGCCGTCGTCCCGGTACGCCCACCAGAACGAGACCGGGTTGAAGACGTACCCGAGGACACGGAGGTTCGTCAGCACCTGCAGCCGGGCGACGCCGACCGGGTCGACCCCGCTCTCTGCGAGGACGTGCCGGATGTCGACGTGATCGGCGTCGTGGTAGCTCGTCAGCGCGCGACGGTTCCAGCCGAAGAGCGGCAGGCGGCGGTCGAGCTCCGCAAGCTCGTCCAGGTCGATCAGGGTCATCGCGACCGGGTAGCGGAAGACGTTCGGGCGCGGCGCGCGCCGCGCGTGCATGACCGTCCCTGCGTAGATCACCGACCTCACCAGCCCACTCCGAACGCGGCCGCCGCACGGACGCCCGAGACGAGCCCGTCCTCGTGGAAGCCGTTCCCCTGCCAGGCCCCGCAGAACGCGGTGCGACGAACGCCGTTGAGGCGGCCGAGCTCCGTGAGGGCCGCGACGCTCTCGAACGTCACCTGGGGATGGTCGTACGGGATCACGGCGCTGATCCTCTCAGGATCGATCTCGTCCGTGCGGTTCAGGGTGACGCAGATCTCGTCGCTCGTCCCGAGCGACTGGAGCCGGGTGGACGAGTACGTGACGGTGGCGCGAGGCGCATGGACGCCGCAGCCCGGCGACCGGTAGTTCCAGGCCGAGCGATCGGCCCGTCGGCGCGGCAGCAGGCGCTCGTCGGTGTGGAGGACGGCCTCGTTGGCGGTCGTCCGGAACGCGCCGAGGACCCGGCGCTCGTCGTCGGACGGGTCGGTCAGCAGTGCGAGGGCCTGCGGCGCGTGGGCGGCGAGGACGACGGCGTCGAACCGCCGGAGCTCCCCTGCCGCCTGGAGCTCGACGCCCTCCGCGCGGCGCGTGACCGCGGTCACCGGGGTCGCAGCGTGGACGGGGCCGGGAAGGCGCGCGAGCAGCGCCGCGACGTAGGCCCGGCTGCCGCCGACGACGGTGCGCCAGCGGTGGCGGCGAAGGCCGAGCATCCCGTGGTTCGCGAAGAAGTCGATCGCGTACGAGGCGGGG
>VGCB01000450.1 GCA_016870235.1 Actinomycetota bacterium
GGGCGCTCCTGCGTGAGCTTCGAGCTGTCGACGCGGCGCTCGCGCGCGATCGCCGGCGGCTCTCCGGCATGGCGGTCGGCGACGAGCGCGAGCGCGTCCGCGACGCCGCGGCGGAGCGCCTCCGGCTCGAGCGGGACGGCGCGGCCGTTCTGACGCAGCACCCAGCCGACGAGGGGCTCGAGGCTCGCGTAGCCCGTCTCGAAGACGCCGTCCTCGAGCGACCCGGCGTCCGACAGTGTCCGGTGCACCCACCAGGCGGTGTCGCCCTGCACGGCGATCCGCGCACGGCCGACCTCCTCGCCGATCTGCCACGGCCGGGGCACGCGGTGCGCCTCGACGTCGAAGTCGGTGGGGAGGCGGAAGTCCCGCTCGCGGCGCGTCGCGAAGCGGATGTCGGATCGGATCCGCGAGACGCGGAAGGTCCTGATCGCGCTGCGGTCGACGTCGTGCCCGATCACGTACCAGACGCCCTCGTCGAGTCGGAGCGCGTACGGGTTCACCTTGCGCTCGGTCTCCCGGTCGCGCGCAGGCGACCAGTACCGGAACGTGATCGTGCGCTGCTTCGTGATCGCCGACTCGAGCTTGGAGAGCCGGCCGGCGAGCTCCGGCGAGTAGTCGGGGGCGTTGACGCGGACGCGCTCGGCGGTATCGGTCGGCGCCTCGCCGAAGCCGGTGCGCCCGAGCGCGAGGTTCTGGAGCGCGATCCGGAGCGGCTCGGCGTACGCGAACTTGCCCTCGAGGTAGTAGAGCGCCGTCTGCAGCGCCGCCAGCTCGTCGTCGTCGAGGTCGAGCCGATCGAGGAAGTAGTGCTCCTGGCGGAGCGTGTAGAGCTCCTCGCCCGTGAACTCGTCGCGGTTCGAGGTCAGCGGCACGCCGAGCCCCGTCAGCTCGGCCCGGTCCGAGTAGAAGCGGCGGGCGAAGGCCTCGTCCGACATGTCGGAGTAGCCCTCGACGTTGCCCTTGACGTCCCGTGCCGTCAGTGGCCGCCGCTCCGCCATCAGGAAGGCGACGAGCGAGAGCTGCCGGATCAGCTTGTCGGCGTCGTGAGACATGTCTGCGCGAGCTTACTGCGACCGCGGCCGAAGGCGGTTCTCCGAATGGGCGGTCCTGTCCGGCGCTTTGGTCTGGTCCGGCGCCCGAGCGGGGAGGTGCCGCGGCGCTCCGGTCAGGCGGCGATCGCCTTCGCGGCGAGCGCGGCCCGCTCCAGATGCTGATGCGAGGGGCAGTAGTCGCGACCGGGAAGCGGCGTCCGCTGACACGCCTTGCCCTTGCGCGTCGTCGCCTTGCACCGGGCGACGCCGCCGTCGAGAAGGCCCGCCTCGAGCTGGGCGGTGACGAACGAGACGGCGGCGGCGAGGCCCTCGCGTACCGTCCAGGCGACGCGTGCCTGCGCCGTGATCGGGAAGTAGCGGCGAATGTCCTGGAAGAGGGCACGGTCGGGGCGGGCGAAGTACTGCGGGTCCGTCGCCAGGCGCTCCATCGTCGCCTCGCACTCACGAAGCACCGCACGGCGGTAGCCGAGCCGGGTCTCCGCGTCGACGTACGGGTCGATCGAATCCTTGATCGACCGGTAGATCGCGCGCGAATACTGGTACATGCACGCCTGCAGGTGGGCCACGTGTTCGTCCATGCTCTGCTCCCGTGCCTCGTGGGTGGGCTTGTCGAAGGGCTGGCATCGCCCTGCGTCTGCGCTCCGAGAAGGAGTTTACTAGGTTAACCATCAGAACTCAAACGATCTTCGGGCAAAAAGGTCCGCGCGCGTGACCAAAACGCGAAGAGGTGCGGGCGCCGTGCCGCGGAGCGCCGGCTACACGCCGATTCGCTGCACCCGCGCCGTCTTCACGAGCGCACGGGCCTTGCGGAGGGCGCCCGTCGCCTCCGCCTCTGAGCGGTAGATCCCCGTGAACACGAACCAGAAGCCGGGACGGACGCCCACGTAGCGCGAGGAGTCGAGGACGCCGACGTCGGGCAGCGACCGCGTGCGTGCCGCCTCGGCGACCGCGGTCGCCTCGTCCTTGCCGCCGGGCTTCGGGACGCTGACGAGGACGATCGTCCAGCCGCTGCGCCGCGGCCACGAGGCCAGCGCCTCGGTGCCGGAACGGGTCGCCTGCACCGGGATGCTGCCGCCGATCGCCCGCCTGACGGTCGGAGCCGCGGTGGATTCGCGCGTCAGCAGGATCGCACCGGCGGCGCCTGCGGCCGCGAGGAGGAGCAGCAGGACGGCGCGGCCGAGGATGCGGCTCCGGCGGACGGGCATCGACCCGAGCCGGCCGGCGCCCACGATCCGCGCGCCGCAGGCGAGGCAGTACTCCTGGGTCGCGGCGAGGGGACGCCCGCACGACCCGCAGGTGAGAAGGGAAGCCTCGGCGCTCAGGCGGCACCCTCCGCGAGCGCCTCGAGCGGCTCGCCGCAGCTCGGGCAGTAGCGGGCGCCGATGAGGACGGGCGCGCCACAGCTGCAGACGGCGGCGGGCCGGCGCCGGAGGCCGCGCGAGCCCGCGAGCATGGCATCGATCTCGCTGACCCGCGCCTCGATCGCCACGAGCTCGGCGCAGCGCTCGACGACGAGAGCCTCGCTGAACTGGTCGCGGCGGTACATCTCGAGCGTGAGGCCGCCGAGGTCGCGGAGCCGGTCCTCGCGGAGGAGGAGGAGCGCGCGGCGCTCGCGGCGGAGCTCGGTGACCGACGGCGCCGGCGGCCTGCGGGAGAGGAGTCCCATCACGCGCCAGGATACAAAGCGGCCAGGTCGGCTCCGCAGCCGGGAAGGGGGGCCGGCCCGTTGAACCGGCGCAGGCGCGCCGGTACGCTCGCGCGGAGGTCACCCACCGAGGAGGTCGCCATGTCCGACGCGCCAGAGCTCCCGCCTTACATCGGCGTCTCCGACGTCACCACCCGCTCGCACGAGCAGATGGTCGTGGAGGCGTTCATGGACGGGCAGCACTCGATCATGGCCGACGAGCCGCTCGGCTTCGACATCGGCGATCCCCCGACGCTCCAGGGCCAGAGCCGCGGCTGGACGCCC
>VGCB01000451.1 GCA_016870235.1 Actinomycetota bacterium
GCCCGTGTTCCTCTCGGTTCCCGCAGCCGGCTCGGCGCGGACACTCGCGGAGGAGGAGCGCGCCGACCGCGAGGCCCGCCAATCCGCTCCGAAAGAGGAAGCCAGATCGTGATGCTCGTTCTGACGATGCTCCAGATCGCCCTGATGTGGAGGCAGAACGATCGCCCGGTCACCCGGGTGGAAATCAACACGTACATGTACCACCTGGACGGTCAACTCCAGCGAACCCGAAGCGGAGCCACCTCATGCACCCCGTCGAGTTCCAGGTCTGCTGACTGACACGTGGGGTTGTGGCCGAGAACTGGCCACAACAGAGGTGCCCGGTGGCTCCCCAGCAAAGAGAAAGCCCAGGATTACCGGGGCTTTCTCTTCTATCGGGGCGCCGAGATTCGAACTCGGGACCTCCAGTCCCCCAGACTGGCGCGCTAACCAGGCTGCGCCACGCCCCGCGATCCCGCGAGTATAGCCCTCCCGGTCCACGCCTCAGCGAGCCGGTCGAGCCGTTCACTCATCGGATGCGCCCGTCCGGTTCCGGCCCGACCGGTCCGGCCCGGCGTTACCCGGTGAGCCGCTTGTACAGCTTGTCGACGAGGTCCGGGGTCTTCTCGAGCTTCTCCGTGATCATCCGGATCCGGTACTCGCGGAAGTGCTCGGGCTTCTCGCCGAGCGCCTTCGCGATGCGGGCGAGAACCTCGTTCGAGGGCACGGGCCGGTTGCCGTGGACGATGTGGTTCAGGTATCCGGCGGAGAGGCCGGTCTTCTCGGCGAGGGCCCGGTACGTGACGCCGGTCTCGCCCATCAGGCGCTCGATCGTCGGGCCGATTGGCTCGTTGGACAGCGCGCGTCGCTTGGCTGCAGCCATCAGTGTTCCTCCATCCATGTCAGTACAGAGTCGTGCGGGACGCGCTCGTCGGTCGCCTCCGACCTCCGTCGCACGTCCACGCATCCATCGTCGAGGGACTTCCTTCCGACCGTGATCCGGATCGGACATCCGATCAGGTCCGCGTCAGCGAACTTCTCCCCTGGTCGCTGATCGCGGTCGTCCGTCAACACAGCCCACCCTACACCCCCGAGGCTCTCGGCCAGCGAACTCGCAAGCTCGAGCACCTCTCCGTCGCCCCCCGCCAACGCCAGCACATGGACGTCGTAAGGGGCGATCTGCCGCGGCCACACGATGCCGCGATCGTCGTTGCACTGCTCGATGACCGCGGCCATCGTGCGAGCGGGACCGATGCCATAGCTGCCCATCACCACGAGCCGCTCGTTCCCGCCGTCGTCCAGCACCGTGGCTCCCATTGCCTCCGAGAACCGCGTGCCGAGCTTGAAGATGTTGCCGACCTCGATCGCGGGTGAGACCGCGATTCGGCCGCCGCACGAGACGCACGCGTCGCCCTCCTCCGCGACTCGGATGTCGGCGAACCGCGGCGCGTAGTCGCGGCCGGCCTCGACCCCGCGGAGATGCCAGCCGTTGCGGTTCGCACCGGCGACGAACTGACCCTCGCGCAGCGACTGGTCGGCGACGATCTCCATCGCGACGCCCACCGGTCCGAGCGACCCGCCGTCGGCGCCGAACGCAGCCCGGATCTCCTCCGGATGCGCGGGACGGAATTCCGAGCCGAGCGCCCTCGCCAGTTTCAGCTCGTGCAGGCGGTGGTCGCCGCGAACGAGCCCGAGGACGAGGCTGCCGTCCGACGTCCGGACGACCGGCATCGCCTTCGACGTCGCCGCGGCATCGATGCCGAGGGACGACGCGAGGGCGTCGATGGTGGTCACGCCGGGGGTCTCGATCTCTGCCGGCGAAGCCAGCGCGTCCGGGAACGTCGGCGCGCGCGGGAGGGCGACTGCTGCCTCGACATTCGCATGATAGTCGCCTCGCTCGCAGACCGCGATCTCGTTCTCGCCGGCCTCGCACGGCGCCAGGTACTCGTGCGCCATGGAACCACCCATGATACCCACGTCACCGGCGCATTCGAGGACGTCGAGGCCGAGGCGCTCGAAGATCCGCCGGTAGGCGTGGGCGTGATTCCAGTACGACGTGTCGAGCCCTTCCTCGTCGACGTCGAACGAATAGGAGTCCTTCATGATGAACTCGCGAACGCGCAGCAATCCCGCACGCGGACGCGGCTCGTCGCGCCCTTTTGGAGCGAAGTGGTAAAGGATCTTCGGCAGCTCTCGGTACGAGCCGATCTCGCGGAAATGGAAGGCGACCGTCTCCTCGTGGGTCATCGCGAGCACGAACGGGCGGTCGAAGCGGTCGCTCAGCCGGTACACCTCGGGAATCCCGTAGCGACCGCTCGACTGCCAGAACTCCGCCGGCGTGATCAGCGGCATGTACATCTCCTGGCCGCCGATCGCGTCCATCTCTTCGCGGATCACCTGCGCGACCCGCTGGTGCACCCGCCAGCCCGCGGGGAGAAACGAGTAGAGCCCGGCGCCGACCTGGCGGATCAGCCCCGCGCGCAGCGAGAGCCGATGCGAAATCGCCTCCGCGTCGGCGGGGTCCTCGCGGAGCGTGGGAAGAAACAGGGCGGATTGCGACTGGACCATGTTGTGCGATTTGAATTTAGACGAAGCTAAAGGCGTCCGTATCCGCACGACACGGGCGTCGCGCGGCAGCAATCGTCGGGGAGATCCAACGAGAGGTCGATCTAGTCGAGCGGGATCAGGCTGGCCTCGGCCATCGCGAGCGCCGCCGGCTTCGCCATCTTCAGCCGCTTCGGACGCTTCATCCCCGCTGCGATCCAACGGTCGACCTCGACGAAGAGCTCGTCGATGAGCGACTCCGACGGCACCTTCCGCAGCACCTTGCCGTGCGCGTAGATGAAGCCGACGTCGCGGCCGCCGGCGATCCCGAAGTCGGCGTCTCCCGCCTCGCCCGGGCCGTTCACCGCGCAGCCCATGACCGCGATCTCGATCGCCTGCGGATAGGCGCGAAGCCGATCCTCGACGACGACTGCGAGGTTCTCGACGCCGACGTTGTCGCGTCCGCACGACGGGCAGGCG
>VGCB01000452.1 GCA_016870235.1 Actinomycetota bacterium
CGACCGCGTCGTAGACCGGCTGCCGCTCGCGGTGGAGCGCATGGAAGGCGTCCCGATCGCCGGCGAGCGGCCGGGACGAGCGGCGCACGCGCTCCCAGGCCGTGTCGGCGTCGATCTCGAGGAGCACGGTGAACGCCCGCGCCGCGAGCTCGCCGCGGGTCTGCTCGGAGAGCACGGCACCGCCCCCGAGCGCGACGACGAGCGGCTCGCCGGCCGCGAGGACCTCGTGCGCGATCTGCTCCTCGAGCCGGCGGAACCCGGCCTCGCCGTGCTCGCCGAAGAGATCGGGGATCGACGTCGCCGCCCGTCGCTCGATCTCGACGTCGAGATCGACGAACCGGCGGCCGATCCGCTCCGCCACCGCCGTCCCCACGGTCGTCTTGCCGGCGCCCATGAACCCCGCGACCGCGAGGTGGCGTCCCAGCGCGTGGCTCGCCCGGCTCACGCGGGCGGCTGCCAGAGCGGCGCGATTCGCTCGATGTACGCCGCGTGGGCGGCGACGAGATCGTCGATCGCGTCCCCGCCGAACTTCTCGCGCGCGGCGCGGGCGAGCTCCCAGGCGACCGCCGCCTCGACGATCACGGCAAGCGCCTCGACGGCCTGGACGTCGGAGCGCTCGACCAGCGCCTGGGCCGCCTCGCCGGTTGCGAGGTCGACCGAGTCGAGCGGCTTCATCAGGGTCGGGAGCGGCTTCATCGCTGCCCGGAGCACGACCGGCTCGCCGTTCGTCATCCCCGCCTCGAGGCCGCCGGCCCGGTTCGTCCGCCGCCGGAGCCCCGGCTCGATCTCGTCGTGCGCCTCGATCCCCCGGCGCCGGGCGAGGTCGAACCCGTCGCCGACCTCCACGCCCTTGACGGCCTGGATCGCCATCAGGGTCGCAGCCAGGCGACCGTCGAGCCGATCCGACCGCTCCGCGTAGGAGCCGAGACCGGGCGGAGCGCCGGTGGCGACGACCTCGACGACCCCGCCGAGCGTGTCCTTCGCCTTGCGCGCCTCGTCGGTGATCGCCTTCATGCCCGCGTCGGTCGTCTCGCCGCCGATCTCGACCGCACGGGCCTCGACCCGCACGCCGATGCGCGCGAGGAGCGCCTTGGCAACGGCGCCGGCGGCGACGTGCGCAGCGGTGTGGCGCGCGCTCGCCCGCTCGAGCGCGTTGCGCACGTCGTCGTGGCCGTACTTGAGGATGCCGGCGAGGTCGGCATGCCCCGGTCGCGGCAGCGTCACCTTCTTCACGCCCTTGCCGGACGGCTCACCCTCCGGCGGCCACGGGCTCATCCCCCAGGGCCAGTTCGCATGATCCTTGTTCCAGACGACGAGCGTGAGCGGCGTTCCGAGCGTCCGGCCGTGGCGGAGCCCGGAGAGCACGTCGACGGTGTCCGTCTCGAGCTTCTGGCGGGGGCTGCGCCCGTAGCCCTGCTGGCGGCGGCGGAGGTCGTCGTCGACGGCCGCCCGGTCGATCTCGAGCCCCGCCGGGAGGCCGGTGACGATCGCGACGAGCGCGGGGCCGTGCGACTCGCCGGCAGTCGTCAGTCCGAGGCTCACGAGGTCAAGCCTAGTGCAGCCTCTCGGGACGTCGCGCCGGAGGCCGGGTGCGGCACGACCCACGCCTGCGCACGGGGATCGCGTCAGCCGCCGCAGCGGGTGGGACGGGGCCTGCCCCGGTCGACGAGGTACCGGACGACGAGAGGGTCGAGGCACCGGTCGCCCTGGCCGAAGGACGTGTGCGTGTCTCGCTCGACCGTGACGAGGACGGCGCTCTGCAGCGCCCGTGCAAGCTCCACCGACCAGCGGTACGGGGTGACGGGGTCGAAGCGCGTCCGACGACGACGATCGGCGGCGCGCCGGCGGCCGTGACGGCGGGCAGCGGGTCGATCGCCGCCGGCCAGCGTGGCGGGCAGGCGCCGTCGGCCGTCGAGCCGGTGATCGGGTAGCGCCTGTCGACGAGGCGATCGAAGGCCTCGATCTCGGCGAAGCCTGGGCGAGCGGGATCGTCCGCGCAGCTGATCGCGACGCGCGCGGCGACCTCCGCGCCGTTGCCGATGATCTGCTCGAGCGTCGAGGCGAGGATCGCCCCGAGTGACCGGCGTTCCGAAGCGTCGTCCTCGGTGGCGACGTCCTCGACCAGCTGCGCGAGCGTTCGCATCTCGCTTCTCCCGGCACCGAGCGAGAGGGCTGCGACGAGCTCGAGGTAGGCGGGGCCGATTCGGTGGCCGTCGACGACGAGCTTCTCCCGCGCGAGGCGCTCGACGGCACGCCGCCAGAGCGGCCCGACGGCCGGCGTCCCGCACCCGTCCCGGCAGTCGTCGAAGAACCGCCGGGACGCTCCCTCCGAGGCGGCGGCACCGTCCAGCGAGAGCTTGCGCCAGTCGGCCGACGGCGTCACGGCCCCGTCGAGGACGAGCGCGCGGACCCGCCTGGGGAAGAGATGGGCGTACACCGAGCCGAGCCGCGTGCCGTAGGAGAAGCCGAGGTACGTGAGCCGATCGTCGCCGAGCGCGGCCCGCAACCGGTCGAGGTCGCGCGCCGCGTTCGCCGTCCCGAGGTGCGGGATCGTCGCCCGGTCGCGCTCGAGGCAGGGCTCGATGAGCTTCCACGACTCCCGCAGGAGAACGCGCGGAGAGCGCCGGTCGACGCGATCGTCGAAGTCGAGGAGCGCGGGGATGTCGAGGCCGCAGTTGATGCCATCGCTGTCGCCGACCCCGCGCGGGTCGTAGAGGACGATGTCGAACCGGTCGCGGAGCTCACCCGGGAGCGACCGCGCGAAGTCGACGAGATAGTCGCGGCCCGAGCTACCCGGCCCGCCGAAGTTGACGACGAGCGCGCCGAGGCGGCGGGAGGCGTCGCGCGCGCGGACGCGCGCCGTCGCCAGGGTGAGCGTCGCCTTCCCGCGGCCGTCGTAGCGGAGCGGCACCTCGAGCGACGCGCACTCCATGTCACCGCAGGCACGCCACGCGAGCCGGTCGGCCGTCCCGGCGCCGCCCGCCGAGGAGGCGAGG
>VGCB01000453.1 GCA_016870235.1 Actinomycetota bacterium
TGGACGCGCTCGACGGCGTCCTCGTCCGCGACGGCGCCGACCGCGCCCGCTACCTGATCGGCCGCGTGGCCGAGCACGCCCAGGCCGCCGGCGTCCCGGTCGAGACGAGCCTCACCACCCCGTACGTCAACACGATTCCCGTGGCCGACGAGGACCTGCTCCCCGGCGACCGCGAGCTCGAGCGGCGGCTGATCTCGATCGTCCGCTGGAACGCGATGGCGATGGTGCTGCAGGCGAACCGGGAGTCGACCGAGCTCGGCGGGCACATCGCGAGCTACCAGTCTGCGTCGACGCTCTACGAGGTCGGCTTCAACCACTTCTGGTGCGCCCCGACGCACGAGCACGGCGGCGACCTGGTCTTCATGCAGGGCCACTCGTCGCCCGGGATCTACGCGCGCGCGTTCCTCGAAGGCCGGCTGAGCGAGGAGCAGATCAAGCGCTTCCGCCGCGAGGTCGGCGGCGGCGGGCTCTCGTCGTACCCGCACCCGTGGCTGATGCCCGACTTCTGGCAGTTCCCGACCGTGTCGATGGGCCTCGGGCCGATCATGGCGATCTACCAGGCGTTCTTCATGAAGTACCTGACCGCGCGCGGCATCCTGGACGCGAACGGGCGCAAGGTCTGGGCGTTCATGGGCGACGGCGAGATGGACGAGCCGGAGTCGATGGGCGCCATCTCGCTCGCCGGCCGCGAGCGCCTCGACAACCTCGTCTTCGTGATCAACTGCAACCTGCAGCGGCTCGACGGGCCCGTGCGCGGCAACGGCAAGATCATCCAGGAGCTCGAGATGAGCTTCCGCGGCGCCGGCTGGAACGTGATCAAGGTCGTCTGGGGCGCGAACTGGGATCCGCTGCTCGAGGCGGACACCGACGGGCATCTGCGTCGGCTGATGATGGAGACGATCGACGGCGAGTACCAGACGTACAAGTCGCGCGACGGCGCCTTCGTCCGCGAGCACTTCTTCGGGAAGCACCCGGAGACGGCGGCGATGGTCGCCGACTGGACGGACGACCAGATCTGGCAGCTGAACCGCGGCGGCCACGACCCGCAGAAGGTGTACGCCGCGTACGCCGCCGCCTCCCGGCACACGGGGCAGCCGACGGTGATCCTCACGAAGACCGTGAAGGGCCATGGCATGGGCGAGGCGGGCGAGGGCAAGAACATCACCCACCAGCAGAAGAAGATGACCGAGACGGCGCTGCTCGCGTTCCGCGACCGCTTCGGGCTGCCGCTCTCGGACGAGCAGGCGACGGGCGCGGAGCTCTACCTGCCGCCGCCCGAGAGCGACGAGATGCGGTACATGCGCGAGCGCCGGCAGACCCTCGGCGGCAGCCTTCCGGCCCGCCGGCGGCACGCCGAGCCCCTCGCGATCCCGGAGCTCAGCGCGTTCGAGCGGCAGCTCGAGGGGACCGACCGCTCGATCTCGACGACGATGGCCTTCGTCCAGGTGCTGAACACGCTGATGCGCGACCCGGAGCTCGGCCCGCGCGTCGTCCCGATCACGCCCGACGAGTCGCGCACCTTCGGGATGGAGGGCATGTTCCGCCAGTACGGGATCTTCTCCCAGGTCGGGCAGCTCTATCAGCCCGAGGACGCCGGGCAGCTCCTCTTCTACCGCGAGGACAAGAGCGGCCAGATCCTGCAGGAGGGCATCAACGAGGCGGGGGCGATGTCGTCGTGGATCGCCGCTGCGACCTCGTATTCGACCCACGGCGTGATCACGATCCCGTTCTACATCTTCTACTCGATCTTCGGGTTCCAGCGGGTCGGCGACCTCGCCTGGGCGGCCGGCGACAGCCGCGCGCGTGGGTTCCTGATCGGCGCCACCGCGGGCCGCACGACCCTGAGGCGAGGGGCTCCAGCACCAGGACGGTCACAGCCACCTGATCGCTGCCACGATCCCGAACTGCCGCGCGTACGACCCGACGTTCTCGTACGAGATCGCCGTCATCGTCCACGACGGCCTCCAGCGGATGTGCGCCGACCAGGAGGACGTCTTCACGTACATGACGGTCGAGAACGAGAACTACGCGCACCCGCCGATGCCGGAGGGTGCCGAGGAAGGGATCCTCCGCGGCATGCACCTGATCGGCAGGACGGGCGCCGACGCGCGTCATCGGGTGCGGCTGCTCGGATCCGGCGCGATCCTCCAGGAGGTCGTGCATGCCGCCGACATGCTCGCCGCCGAGCACGGGGTCGGCGCCGACGTGTGGAGCGTCACGAGCTTCACGGAGCTCCGGCGGGACGGGCTCTCGGTCGACCGCTGGAACCTGCTCCATCCGCTGGACGACCCGCGCCGGTCGTACGTGGAGGAGTGCCTCGGGGAGCCGGCGACGCCGGTGATCGCGGCCACCGACTACATGCGGTCGTTCGCCGACCAGATCCGGCCGTGGGTGCGGGCGCGGTACGCGGCGCTCGGGACCGACGGCTACGGACGCAGCGACACGCGCGCGAGCCTCCGCCGCTTCTTCGAGGTCGACCGGCACCACGTCGTCGTCGCAGCGCTGAAGGCGCTGGCCGACGATGGGATCCTCCGGCCGGCGGTCGTCCGGGCGGCGATGCGCACGTACGAGATCGAGCCGGAGACCGAGGCTCCGTGGACGCTGTGACCGCCGTCCTCGTGCCCGACATCGGCGACGTCACCGACGTCCTCGTGGTCGAGATCCACGTCGCCCCCGGCGACACGGTCAAGCTCGACGACCCGATCGTCACCCTCGAGTCGGACAAGGCGTCGATGGACGTCCCGAGCACCGCCGAGGGGGTCGTCACGAGCGTCGGCGTCGCCGTCGGCGACGTCGTCTCCGAGGGCAAGCTGCTGATCGAGGTCGAGTCGGCCGCGGCCGAGGCCGACGGCGGTCCGTCGCCGGCGACGCCGCAGGACGAGACTCCGGCCGCGCCCGAGACGGCGCCGCCTGCTGAGGTCGTCGCGCCGCCCGCGCCGATCGTGGCGGAGGCCGAGGCGGCCCGCGACGTCCACGCGAGCCCGCTCGCG
>VGCB01000454.1 GCA_016870235.1 Actinomycetota bacterium
GAGTCCGGGTGGTTCACGAGGGCGACGAGGCGCACGTCGGGCTTGTCGATCCCCATCCCGAAGGCCGTGGTGGCGACGACGATGCGCACGCGGTCCGCCACGAAGGCCTCCTGGACGCGCGTCCGCTCCTCCGGCGGAAGGCCCGCGTGGTAGGCCTCGGCCCTGAGGCCGTGGCCGCGCAGGACGACCGCCAGCGACTCGGTCGCCCTCCGGGAGCGGGCGTACACGATCGCCGACCCCTCGCGGATCCGGCGCAGCCGGCCGAGGAGCTCGTCGAGGCGCTCCTCGGCGTTCCCCGCCTCGACGACCTCGTAGCGCAGGTTCGGGCGGACGACGGTCGTCCGGACCGACGCGAGGCTCCGTCCGAGCGCGGTGCCGATCGCCCGCTCGACCTCCGGGGTCGCGGTTGCGGTGAGCGCCAGGACGGGTGGGCCGTCGAGCGCCTCGAGCGCGCGGGCGATGAAGAGGTAGTCCGGCCGGAAGTCGTGGCCCCACATGCTGACGCAGTGGGCCTCGTCGATGACGACGAGACCCAGCCCGACGCCGCGGAGGAGCTCGACGAACCGCTCCTGCCGGAGGCGCTCTGGCGCCGCGTAGAGGAGACGCGCGGATCCGGCGCGCAGCAGCCCGAGCCGTTCGGAAACCTCCTCTGCCGGGAGGGAGGAGTTGACGAAGGTCGCGGCGTCTGCGATCGACGGCGGCAGGTTGTCGACCTGGTCCTTCATCAGCGCGATCAACGGGGAGAGGACGAGCGTCGGGCGGTCACGCAGCATCGCCGCGAGCTCGTAGGTGAGCGACTTGCCGGCCCCCGTCGGCATCACGGCGACCGTGTCGCGGCCGGCGACGGCGGCCGCGACGACCTCCTCCTGCCCGGGCCGGAACGACGCGAAGCCGAAGTGCGTGCGGAGCGCGTCGTGGAGCTGCGACATGCGAACAAGTGTACGATGTCGACCGGCCGGCATCCGTTCCGGATTCGTTGCAGGCGCGCCCCCGTACAATCGGCTCTCGTGCCCGGCGCCGTCCCCACACTCGCCCGTAACGCCGTCCACCTGCTGCCTGAGGGCGGCCTCGAGCGCAAGCTCGCGCTCGGGCGTCCGCTGCGGGTCAAGCTCGGCATCGACGTCACGTCGCCCGACATCCACATCGGCCGGGCGATCCCGCTCCAGCGCATGCGCGCCTTCCAGGACGCCGGCCACGTCGGCGTGCTCATCATCGGCGACTACACGACCCGGATCGGCGATCCCTCGGGCCGCTCCGCCGAGCGGCCGATCCTGGCCGACGCCGAGATCGACCGCAACGCGAAGACCTACGTCGACCAGGCGATGCGCATCCTCGACCCGGACCGCACCGAGGTGCGGTTCAACGGCGAGTGGCTCGCCCGCCTCGACTTCGCGGCCGTCCTCCGGCTCACGCGGACGACGACGGTGTCGCAGATGCTCGAGCGTGACGACTTCTCCAAGCGATACGCGGGTGGGCAGCCGATCTCGGTCTCCGAGCTCCTCTACCCGCTGATGCAGGCGTACGACTCGGTCGCGATCGAGGCCGACGTCGAGCTCGGCGGCACCGACCAGCTCTACAACCTCCTCGCCGGCCGCGAGGTGATGGAGGCGTACGGTCTCGAGCCCCAGGTCGTGCTGACGACGCCGCTCCTGCTCTCCTGGGACGGAGCTAAGATGAGCTCGTCGCTCGGGAACAACATCCCGCTGGCGGCGGCGCCCGACGAGCAGTTCGGGCGGACGATGCGCATCCCCGACGACATGCTCGAGAGCTGGTGGCGACTCGTCGCCGAGGCGCCCGTCCCGGATGTCGGGCCGATGGAGGCGAAGCTCGAGCTGGCGCGGTTCATCGTGCGCCGCTCGCACGGCGACCAGGCGGTCGAGCGCGCCGAGGCGCACTTCACACGCGTTGTCCGGGAGCGGGCCGAGCCCGACGAGATCGACGCATTCACGCTGCCGGACGGCGATCCCGTCCATCTCCCGGCCGTGATCGCGGGAGCGTTCGGCCTCTCGACGAGCGAGGCCCGTCGGCTCGTCACGCAGGGAGCCGTGCGCGTGAACGGCGACGCCGTCGGCGACCTCGACATGATGCGGGAGCGACTCGAGGGGGCGGTCCTGCAGGCCGGCAAGCGGCGCTTCGCGCGGCTCGTCGCCGGCTGAACGCAGGCCGCTTGACACCCCGGAGAGGTCTGCTACTATCTGACGGCCGCTCGCAAGAGGGGCAAGAAGCCTGACACTCGACCCACTGGAGCCGCCTTCGCGCGCATCGGATACGTCCCAGACGCACCGATCCACACGGAGGCCTCCGGCGCGAGTCGGAGGCTTTTTGTTTCTCGACGCCTCGGCCCCCGGTCCTTGAAAACTCAACAGCGTGCGTTTTTACGACGAGACAGGTCGTTCGTACGCCCGTTTTCCGCTCCGGCTCGCCGGTGCGGCGTCCGTGCGTGCGTCGATCTCAAAAATCCCGTCACGGGCTCTCGCGAGAGAGACCCGAGACACCTTTTGAGCTCAGGCTCGAAGGGAGAACGAGTTCGCCTCGGCTTCGATCGGGGCAACCTGTTTCTTCACGGAGAGTTTGATCCTGGCTCAGGACGAACGCTGGCGGCGCGCTTAACACATGCAAGTCGAGCGAGAACCGGGGCTTCGGCCCTGGGGAAAGCGGCGAACGGGTGAGTAACACGTGAGTAACCTGCCCTCGGCACCGGAATAGCCCGGGGAAACTCGGATTAATGCCGGATGGCCCCTCAGCCCCTCGGGGCGGTGGGGAAAGGTAGCTTCGGCCTCTGGCCGAGGATGGGCTCGCGGCGGATTAGCTTGTTGGCGGGGTAACGGCCCACCAAGGCGACGATCCGTAGCTGGTCTGAGAGGACGATCAGCCACACTGGGACTGAGACACGGCCCAGACTCCTACGGGAGGCAGCAGTGGGGAATCTTGCGCAATGGGCGAAAGCCTGACGCAGCGACGCCGCGTGCGGGAAGAAGGCCTTCGGGTTG
>VGCB01000455.1 GCA_016870235.1 Actinomycetota bacterium
TGGGCGGACGACTTCGGCAACGAGCGATGGGCATACGGGGTCGAGCGCGGCTGGCTCGAGGAGACGGCCCGCTACTGGGCCGACGAGTACGACTGGCGCGCGGAGGAGGCGGCGATCAATCGCCTTCCGCAGTACCGTCTCGAGATCGACGGAGTGCCCGTCCACTTCGTGCACGTCAAGGGCAAGGGGCCGGCGCCGATGCCGCTCGTCCTCACCCACGGCTGGCCCTGGACGTTCTGGGACTGGAAGGACGTGATCGGGCCGCTTGCTGACCCGGCCGCACACGGCGGCGACCCGGCGGACGCGTTCGACGTGATCGTCCCCTCGCTCCCCGGGTTCGGCTTCTCGACGCCGCTGCGAACGACCGGGATCGGGGCGCGGCGCGTGGCCGAGCTCTGGGTGACGCTGATGGGCGCCCTCGGCTACGACCGCTTTGCGGCCGCAGGCGGCGACTGGGGCGCAATCGTCACAGCCGAGCTCGGCCACGCGCACGCGGATCATCTGACCGGCGTGTACCTGACGCTGCCGCAGATCCCGGGGATCAACCTCAGGGACGTGAAGGAGGAGGACTTCGCGCCCGACGAGGCCTGGATGTGGCAGCGCTCGGTGGAGGCACGACCGACGATCATGAGCCACTCGTCGGTGCACATCCACGACCCGCAGACGCTCGCCTACGCGCTCTGCGACTCGCCGGTGGGAACGGCCGCCTGGCTCTGGGAGCGGCGGCGGAACTGGAGCGACTGCGACGGCGACGTCGCCGGGCTCTTCGGCCGCGACTTCCTCTGCACGACCGCCTCGATCTACTGGCTCACGAAAACGATCGGCACCTCGCTCAGGCTCTACAACGAGCACTTCTCGCGTGGCTGGCCAGTGGCGCACGACCGCAAGCCGGAGATCCCGGTGCCGACGGGGTTCGGCATCTCGCCGAAGGAGCTCCTGATGCTCCCGCGCGCCTGGGCGGAGGAACGCACCGACCTGAGGCGGTGGACGATCTTCCCGAGGGGTGGACACTTCGCTCCGTCCGAGCAGCCGCAGCAGGTGATCGACGAGTTCCGCGCGTTCTTCCGCGAGCTGCGCTGACACCTCCTCTTTCCCCAGAAGCCTCCCGTTTTCCACAACCGGTGTTTGACACCGGTTCTCCACAGGCGCTGGGTGGCCGCGAGGCCCGTCCCGATGCGGGGTCGGCGCAGGGCGGACGGCCTGCTGTGGACTGGTTGCAATGCGTCCTGCAACACGTTGACAACGCGTTGTCAGGGCCTCGGATGTGGAGAACGCCGAGAGACCGGGAGGGCTTACCGCGCGATCTCGGCGACGAGCTGGGCCGTCTCGGTCGGCGTCTTGCCGACCCGGATGCCCTTCGCCTCGAGCGCGACCTTCTTCGCCTCGGCGGTGCCCGACGAGCCTGAGATGATCGCGCCCGCGTGGCCCATCGTCTTCCCGGGCGGGGCGGTGAAGCCGGCGATGTAGGAGACGACCGGCTTCGTCACGTTCGCCTCGATGAACGCCGCCGCCTTCTCCTCCTCGTCGCCGCCGATCTCGCCGACCATGACGATGTACGCCGTCTCGGGATCCGCCTGGAACTTCCCGAGGACGTCGATGAACGACGACCCGATCACGGGGTCGCCGCCGATGCCGACGATCGTCGAGTTGCCGAGCCCCATCTGCGTCAGCTCGTGGCCGATCTGATAGGTCAGCGTCCCGGAGCGGGAGACGAGGCCGATCGAGCCCGCGGAGAAGATCTCGCCCGGGATGATCCCGACGTTCGCCTTCCCCGGCGAGAGAACCCCGGGGCAGTTGGGCCCCACCATCGTCACGCCTCGCGCGTCGACGTACGCCTTGATCTTCAGCATCTCGTGGGCCGGGACGTGCTCCGTGATGCAGATGACGGTGTGACAACCGGCGTCGACCGCCTCGTAGACGGCGTCGGCGGCGAACGCGGCGGGAACGAAGATCATCGACGTGTTGGCGCCGGCCTTCTCGACCGCCTCCGCGACGGTGTCGAAGACGGGCACGCCCTCGACGTCCTGCCCGCCCTTCCCCGGCGTCACGCCCGCGACGAGCTTCGTGCCGTACGCGCGATTGCGGAGCCCGTGGAAGCGTCCCTCGGAGCCGGTCAGGCCCTGGACGACGAGCCGTGTGTCATTGTCGACGATGATCGCCATTTCCGTCCCTAGTGCTTCGTCGCCCTGATCACGATGCGGTCGAAGACGATCCCCTCGTCCGTGATCCGGTCGCCGAGCAGCGCGATCGCGCGCTCGGCCGTCTCGCCCGTGGTGCCGGTGCGATCGAGCCACGCCTGCCGATCCATCGGCTTGGCCGTGACCCGCACGTCCTCGACCGAGAGCCCCGCTGCGTCGAGCATCGCGCGCCACTCGGCCTCGGTGTAGTTCCGGACGTGAGTGGGGTCGCGCAGCTTCTCCGCCTCCTCGACGTCCTCGCCCATGAACTGCGTGTCCGCGATCAGCAGCCGGTCGCGCGTGACGCGTGCCATCTCGCCGACCGCCTTCTCGACGTCGGCGAAGTGGTGCGCGGCGACGCGGCACGCGACGACGTCGAAGCTCGCGTCGTCGAACGGCAGGTCCTCGGCCCGGCAGACGACGTCGGGGTTCATCCCGGGAGCCGGGTCGCAGGTGACGACGGAGATGCCCTCCTGGCGCAGCCGCTTCGCGACGTGCCCGCCGCCGGTGGCGACGTCGAGCGCCGTCGCTGCGCCGGCCGCCCACTCCGCGATCAGCTCGAGATCCGGTCCGTCTCGATGGGCGTCCGAGTCGACGTACATGGCAGCGCGCGACGACCAGGGCTCGCTCATCGTGCGAGCTCCACGGCCTTCCCGGCCGCGTCGAGCATCGTCGGCGAGACGTGCAGGTTCGGCGGCGCCGCCTCGGCGAGGATGCGCCTTCCCTCCTCGGCGTTCGTGCCGTCGAGCCGGACGACGATCGGCAGCTCGAGCTTCATCTGGTCGAGCGCCTGCA
>VGCB01000456.1 GCA_016870235.1 Actinomycetota bacterium
TGGCCAAGATCGCGCCGAAGCTCCGCGAGGCGGCCGAGAAGATGAAGGGGCGGAAGAAGACCGCTTAAGGAGCTTCGACACGACGAGCACGGGCCGTCTGGCCGTCCTGGGCGATGCGCTGCGTCGTCCTCGGTCGCCCCCGCAGCGGGCTCCAAGGCTCCCTGCGGGCCTTGTGTTGATTCAACACAAGCATCATCGTCCTCGCGGCGCGCACTCGCCCAGCACGCACAGCCAACGCGTGGTCGTCCTGTTGGAGCTCCTACGACCGTCTCGAGCGTAGGAGGGCGCGCGGGGAGTCGCTACGACTCCTCCGCGCCCTCCCTCAGCCGCGCCGTCTCCGCCTCGTCGATCGACCACGTGTCGGGGTCGATGGCGACGCCGTAGTCCTCTCGTGCGCTCGCGAGCGAGACGACGCCGTTCCGGGCCTCCTCGAGCACGCGCTCGGCCGGTCGGAGCCGCGGGTCGCCGTACCCGCCGCCGCCGCCCGCCACCTGCCGGTACCGCGTCCCCGTCGGGATCGCCGGGATCAGATCCTTGAGCCGTGCGCGATAACCGATCCCGTCGGGGTACGTCAGCTCGACCGCATTTGCGCAGCCGGCGAGTCCGCCGAGGATCCCGAACGCCGCGATCTCGTCCCGGTCGCCGTCGCCGAACACGCTCGCCTGGGTCGGCCCGTCCTCGAACGTGAGGATCGTCTCGACCCCGAGCCCGCCGCGCCAGCGTCCGGCGCCCGCCGAGTCGGGGAGGTACTCGAACTTCTCGAGGAGGAGCGGGTTGACGACCTCGAACATCTCCGGATCCTGCGCCGCGATCGCGCCGCCGGAGGTGATGAGCCCGATGTGGTCGTAGCCGTCGGCGCCCCACGTGCCGCCGCCGCCTCCCTTGCAGGCGTTGATCAGGATGTCGACGTACGGCACGCCCGAGCCGCTGCGGACGCCGGCGATGATCGTCCCCATCAGGTGGTTCCAGCAGGCGGTGACCTGTTTCGGCACCGCGGGCGCGAGCGCGAGCATGATCACCGCCGCGATCTGGTCGGAGAGGTGGTTGCCGAAGCCGGTGGGGGCGGGGAAGCGGGGATTGACCAGGCAGCCCTCGGGCGCGATCACCTCGACACAGCGCATGATCCCGTCGTTGTGGGGGAGGTCCTCGCCCGCGATCATGAAGAACGCGATCATCACGCTCGAGATCGTGACCGCGAGCGGCGCGTTCACGTAGCCGGTCACCTGCGGGTCGGTGCCGGTGAAGTCGAACCGCGCACGGTCGCCGGCGATCTCGACCGTGACCCGGATCGTCGCCTCGAGATCGTGGTCGATGCCGTCGTCGTGGACGTACCACTCGGCCGGATACGAGCCGTCGGGGATGCGCCGGATCACGGAGCGGGCTGCCTGCTCGGCCGCGTCGAGGAGCCCGCTCGTCGCCGCGCGCACCGTCCCGACGCCGTAGCGGTCGAGGAGCGCCTCGAGCTCGCGCTCGCCGACGGTGCAGGCGCCGATCATCGCGGTCACGTCCTCGGCGACGACGTCGAGCCGCACGTTGCCGAACACGAAGTCCCAGACGTCGTCGCGGCGGACGCCGCCGTCGTAGAGCTTGAGCGGCGTGATCCGCAGCCCCTCCTGCCAGAGGTCGGTCGCGTTCGGGTTGTACGAGCCGGGCACGGCGCCGCCGACGTCGGCCTGATGCGCGGCGATCACGACCCAGCCGAAGTGCTCCTCGCCGGCGAACACGGGCTTCGCGACCTTCCAGTCGGAGAGCTGGTTGCCGCCCGTGTACGGGTCGTTGTGCAGGACGACGTCGCCCTTGCGGACGGTGTCGCGGAAGCGCTCGCCGATCGCGCGCATGCCCGGCGTCGTCGCGTAGCCGAGCACCGGGATGTACTCGGTCTGCTCGAGCAGCACGCCGTCCCGGTCGTAGATCCCGAGCGAGAAGTCGCGGCCCTCGACGAGGAGGGGGGAGCGGGCGCTCCGCTCGACGACGACGCCCATTCGCTCGCCGATCGCCTTCAGGCGGCTCGCGATCACCGAGACGAGCACGGGTTCGAGGCTCACCGGCCGCTCCGCGTCATCACGAACGAGCCCGAGCCGTCGAGCACGAGGTCGAAGTCGGCCGGGACGACGATCGTGGTGGTGGCCGTGTCGACGAGCGCCGGGCCCGCGATCCCCTGGCCGGCCGACATCCGGTCGCCGTCGAGCACCTCGACCTCCTCGAGCGCCCCCGTCTCGCGCAGGTACATGCGTCGGCGCCCGCGCCGTGGAGCGTCGCCGCCGGTCTCGCCGGCGGCTGCGAGCGCGAGCGGCTCGCGCCGGCCGAGAACGGTCGCGTGAAGGGCGATCACCTCCATCGGCTTCCCGGGCGACGCGAAGCCGTACAGCTCCTCGTGGCGGCGGTGGAACGCCTCCTCGATCCGCGCCCGGTCGTCGAGATCGGTCAGCGGGAACGAGACCGAGACCTCGTGGTGCTGTCCCGCGTAGCGGAGGTCGGCGGAGGCGACCGCAGAGCGGCGCCCGGGCTCGACGCCCTCCCGCTCGAGCGCCTCCATCCCCTCCGCGACGAGAGCGTCGAGGAGCGCTCTCGCCTCGGCCGGGTCGAAGCCGTCCCAGGGGCGCGAGAAGGCGCGCGTGAAGTCGTGCCGGAGGTCGGCGAGCAGCATCCCGAGCGCGCAGAGGACGGAGGAGAGCCGCGGGACGATCACGGTCGCCATCGCGAGCTCGTTCGCGATCGCTCCTGCGTGGACGGCGCCGGCGCCGCCGGCGACGACGAGCGGGAGCTCCCGCGGGTCGTAGCCGCGCCGGAGGCAGACGTCCTTCGTGCCTGCGGCCATCGCGAGGTCGATGACCTCGACCATCGCGGCAGCGGCGCGGACGGCGTCGAGCCCGAGCGGCGCCGCCACGTGCCGCTCGATCGCCTCGCGCGCGCGGCCGGCGTCGAGGGGCATCCGGCCGCCGAGGAAGAAGGCAGGGTCGAGGTACCCGAGG
>VGCB01000457.1 GCA_016870235.1 Actinomycetota bacterium
GACGAGTAGCCGGCGATCTCGGGGATCGCCTCCGGATCGCCGCCCGCGGTCGCCGCCACGGTGATCGACGCGGCGCTCGTACCGGGCGAGGTGACCGAGCCCCGGCCGAACGACGTGAAGTCGTTGCCGGCAGCCACGACCGAGACGACTCCGGCCGCAGCAGCAGCATCCAGCGCGAGCGCGACGAGATCGCGCGACGGCTCGATCTCCGGCTCGCCGATCGAGAGGTTGATCACGTCCATCCCGTCTTTCACCGCCGCCTCGATCGCGGCGACGATCTCCGGCGCGTTGCCGTCCAGCCCGACGCCCGAGTCGGTCGGGATCGTCAACGCCTTGTAGTTGCCGATGAAGGCGCGCGGAGCGACGCCGGAGACGAGCTCCCCACCGGTCGCCTTCGTGGCCGCATTGCCCGCGGCGATCCCCGCCACGTGCGTCGCATGGTCGGAGTGCTCGGGGTCGAAAGGCCGAAGCGCGTTCTTCCAGGCGGGACGTGCCGGCGGGAACGCGCGCGCCACGATCACCTTCGCCGTCGTGAACGTCTTCTGGCCCTTCGGGAACCCGGCCGGCATCGTGTACCCGGCCGGGTCGAAGTACCGATGCGTCTGATCGAGGCCGTCGTCGATGATCGCGATCTTCATTCCCTGGCCCTGGTTCTCGAGCGCGGCGCCCCACAGGCCCTGGGCTCCGACCTCGCGCGGCCCCGTCGCGCGCGCCGCCCGGTAGCGGACGGGCGCGTCGACCGAGCGGACGCCGGGGAGCGCCCGGATCGTCGGGAGGCTCGACTGCGGCACGACGACCGTGACGCCGTTGGCGACGACCTGGTACCGCCAGCGGACGGTTGCGCTGGGCACCGCACGCCGGAGCAGCTCGACGAAACGCGCCTGCTCCTCGGCGATCCGGAGCGTCGCTCCGTGCCGGTCGGATGCGTGCGCGGCCGGCGGCGCGGCGAGGGAGACGACGACCTCGCGGAGACCTCGATCCGGCTTCCCCGACGCCGCCGCCGGCACGAACGCGAGGAGCGCCACAACGGCGGCCGTCACGAGTATCCACACAGACCTCCGGTCGGTCGACCAGGCGCGCACATGGCAAGCATGCCAGTCGGACCTGCCGCCACGGATCCCGCGCGATGCCATCGCAGACGACACCCGCGCCCCGGCTACACTGCCGAAGCCCGCGGATGTGGCGGAATTGGTAGACGCGCACGGTTCAGGTCCGTGTGCCCGTAAGGGCGTGGAGGTTCAAGTCCTCTCATCCGCATCGTTGATTTGCCGAGTGCGCGCGCGTCTGCTGGGTGTGGGACGTGAGGTAGCAGACGCGCGCACACCCGGATCCTGAAGCCGGGAACCTGCGGTTCCCTGGGACCCCTCCCTTGCGATCGAGTCTGGCACCGTGCCCAGGCCTCTTCCGCGTCTGGCTGAAGCGAGACGCGGAAAGGCAGAGGCGTGACCCGAGTCCCGGAGGGGTTCCCAAGGGGAACCCCGTTCCCCTGGCTTCAGGAAACGAATCGCTCGACTCGAGCATCAGCCCTACAACAGTGGGGCCGTGTTCTCGCGCGTCTGGTACGTCGGTCCCTAGCCAACCGGACGCGCGAGAACACGGCCAGGCACGCAATCAACACAGCCGGCCAGGCATGCAATCAAAAGGAAATCAGCACCTTGCCGAGCTTCCCGGGTGCGGCGAGGCGGTCGAAGGCGGCGACGGCGTGCTCCCACGGGAACACAGCGTCGACGATCGCGCGCATGCGGCCGGAGTCGAGATGGTGGACGACCTCGCGACCGAACGCCTGGACGGCTGCGGCCTTCTCCTCGTGCGGGCGCGCCCGAAGCACGGTGCCGCCGATTCGCATGCGCCGCATCATCAGGCGGCGGAGATCGAGCGTCACCTCCGCGCCCGCGCCCATCCCGACGACGACGATGCGGCCCTTGCTGGCGATGCAGTCGAGGTTCCGCTCCATGCTCGGCGCGCCGACGAGCTCGAGGATCACGTCGGCGCCGCCAAGCGCGCGCACGGTGGCGACGACCTGGTCGGGCAGGACGGGCTGGGCGCCGAGCGCCGCCAGCTCGTCGTGCAGCGCCTCCGTACGAGCCGACGCGACCACGCGGGCGCCGAAGACGCTGCCGATCTGGACGGCCGCGGTACCGACGCCGCCGTTCGCGCCGTTCACGAGCAGCACGTCACCCGACCGCAGTCCGCCCTGCGTGGCGATCGCGTCGTGAGCGGTTACGAACGCCTCCGGGACGGCCGCCGCCTGGACGTCGTCGAGCGCGTCGGGCACCGCGACGACGTGGCGTGACGGCACGAGGACGAGATCGGCGAGGCCGCCGCCGCCGACGATCCCGAACACGCGGGCGCCGGGCTGATGATCGCGGGCGTGCGGGCCGCAGGCGACGACCTCTCCCGCGACCTCGATCCCCGGCACGTCGGCAACGACGCCGGGAGGCGCCGGGTAGCTCCCGCCGCGCTGCGCGAGATCGGCGGGGTTGAGGCCGGCGTAGCGGACGCGGACGAGCACCTCGTCGCCCGCCGGCGCGGGATCGGGGCGCTCCTGGCAGGAGACGACCTCGGGGCCGCCGGCGCCGGTGAACACGACTGCGCGCACTCGGCTGAGCCTACTCGAGCTCTCTCGCCAACGCAGTCCTCGCGCCGCCTTGCACGGCGAAGAGCCCTGCTCGGTGAAGAACCCCGGGCGAGGGCCGACGACCAGGGAGTGGGCATCGGGTCCTGGCTTTCTGCTGCTCTTTGGGCGTCTGCGGGCGTCTGGATCGCCTCCGTCGTGGCGACGCTCGGTGGCCGTCTCGCGCACGATCTTGCGCAGTCGCGGCGCGACGCGGCGCTCACGAACTGGCAGGCACGGCGCCTCGTTCGTCGCGCTCGCAGCCGGCTCCTGCGGTGGCGGCGTGCCTCGGCGCTGGTCGAGCTCGGCACGCGAGGCAGCACGCGGGCGCGGGCGCCGCTCTACCGCGAGGCGCT
>VGCB01000458.1 GCA_016870235.1 Actinomycetota bacterium
TGGTGGCGCTGCCCTCGCTGATCGGCGACCAGACCGGCGATCGTCCGCGCTTCGTGCCGGCGACGATCTGCGACCGGGTCACCGGGCTCGTGACGGTGAACGCGATCACGGCCGCGCTCTACGCGCGCGAGCGGACGGGCAGAGGGCAGGCGGTCGAGGTGACGATGTTCGAGACGCTCGCGGAGTTCGTCCTCTCCGACCATCTCGGCGGAGCCACGTGGGAGCCGCAGACGGCGCCGATGGGCTACCCGCGGCTGCTCGCGCCCGACCGCAACCCCTACCGGACGAGCGACGGCTTCCTCTGCCTCCTGATCTACAACGACAAGCAGTGGCGGAGCTTCTTCGGGCTGATCGGCCGGGACGATCTCGCCGAGGATCCGCGCTTCGCGAGCCAGGCCGGCCGCTCCGAGAGCATCGCGGAGGTGTACGCGTTCGTGGCCGAGCAGCTCCGCGAGCGGACGACCTCGGCGTGGTTGGAGGCGTTCGACCAGGCGGACATCCCGGCGATGCCGCTGCACACGCTCGAGTCGCTGCGGGCCGATCCCCATCTCGCGGCCGTCGGGTTCTTCCGCACGATGGAGCACCCGAGCGAGGGGCCGATCCGCGTCATGGACGTCCCGAGCCGGTGGTCGGAGACCCCGCCGACGTTCCGCCGGCACGCGCCGAGGCTGGGGGAGCACTCGGTCGAGGTGCTCCGGGAGATCGGCTACGGCGAGGAGGAGATCGAGCTGATGCTCGCGGACGGCGTCACCGTGCAAGCCTGACACCGATAACCGCGATTCACGAGGCATACGAAACGGATTCTCGGGAGACCCCCTCGGATGGTTGCTGGTGGCTGGGACGCTCGGGGTTCACTGTGCATCAAGCCGACTCACGAACGACCAGGCGTGCCGGCACGTACGTCGCCGACGAGGGAAAGCTGCCGGTCTCGAGCCGCGCCAGAAGCAGCTCGCCGGCCCGGCGACCCATCTCGAACCGCGAGATCTGCACCGCCGTGAGAGGCGTCTCGAGAAGCGACGATGCCACGTGCTCGTCCAGGATCCCGACCACGCCGACCTCCCGCCTGATCTCGAGCCCCAGCGACCGGACGGCACGGAGGATGCCCGTGCAGATCTGGTCGCTGCCGCCCACGAGAGCGGACGGAGCGCTGGGACCACGCAGAAGCGACGTCGTCGCACGAGCGGCAATCTCCGGAATCGTCTCGCCCCGAGACCCGTTCCCAATCCGCTCGACGAGTCGAGCCCCTCCCTCGATCCCGTGTGCCTGGAGAGCCGCACGGAATCCGCGTTCCTTCGCCTCGACGTCCGGCCAGCGCTTCTTGCCGATGAGCAGCGCGATGCGCTCGTGGCCGACCGACACGAGGTGGTCGACCGCCTGACCGACTGCAGCGGCGTCGGCACCGACGACGGTCGCGACCCCCTCCGGTGGCGCCGGCTCGTCGAGCGTCACGATCGGGCGCCCGATCGCGGCCAGCATCTCGACTTGAAGCAACCGGCGCGCGGGGGTCCCGGAGATCGAGACGACCGCGCCATCGGCACGCCCGTCAAGGAGGGGTGAGCGGAGCTCGCTCTCCCGACGCATGCTGCCCTGAAGCACCACCGCGTAGCCTGACCCTCGCGCAACCTCCGCGAGACCGGCAAGAACCTCCTGGTGATACGAGCGTTCGAAGAACCGGCTCGTGGTGTCGGCAATGAGGTACGCGAGCTGCCCTGCCCGATCGCTTCGAAGGCCTCGAGCGGTCCAGCGTCGAACGTAGCCCAGCTCCGCCACGGCCCGCTCGACCCTCCTCCGCGTCTCCTCTCCGAATCGACCCGAACGGTTCAGGACGTTCGAGACGGTCGGCACCGATACCCCAGCGGCGCGCGCGACCTCGCGCATGGTCGGTCTCGCGTTCGGATCCTCCGAGGAGGAACGCGCCACGATCAGTGGGACCGGGTCTCGGACCGCACGCCGCCGGCGGTCAGGACTCGCTCCACGGGGCAGGCCACCCTTCCGGCTGCTCTCCCTGGAGAGCCGAGGTCAGTTCCGCGGCGACGGCACAGACCTCCTCTGCGACGGCGCGGCGACCGCTCGATCCACTGCCTCGTGAGGTCGTTCAGCCGGTCGGCGAGCTTGCCGAGGACGACCTCGTTGGGAACGCCGATCGCGGCGCGGAGCGCCGCCTCGTCGGCGACGACACGTTCCGGCTGAGGCGCCGCGCTCAGCGTCCGCCCTTCTCGATCAGCTCGAACCGGTAGCCCTCCGCCGGCTCGCGGACGAAGCAGAGCAGCGACCCGCCCTCGCGGACGCGGTACGGCGGCCGCTCGGGCTCGATCCCGTGCCCGGCGAGCGCGGCCAGCGTCGCCTCGAGGTCGTCCACGCCGATCGCGACGTGCCCGTACGCGGTGCCGACGTCGTACGTCCGGCCGTCGTGGTTGACCGTGATCTCGAGCTCCGCCGTATCGCCCGGCAGGTTGAAGAAATGGTTCGTGGCCTCGTGATGACCGTCACGGACGATCGGGTGCTCGCGACTGAACACGAACCCGAGCGCCTCGAGGAACGGGCGCGTGCGCTCGATGTCGCTGGAGCGGAGCATGGTGTGGAGGAAGGTGGCCATGGCCCGAGCGTACCCGCCCCGCACCTCCGCGCGGGCGCCCGACGAGGCGTAGGCTGGAGGCATGAAGGCGCTCGTCAAGGCACGCGCCGAGCCCGGGCTCTGGCTCGAGGACGTGCCCGAGCCCGAGCACGGGATCAACGACGTCGTCATCCGCGTCCGCAAGACCGGCATCTGCGGCACCGATCTCCATATCGAGAGCTGGGACGCCTGGGCCCGGGAGACGATCCCCGTGCCGATGACGATCGGCCACGAGCTCGTCGGCGAGATCGTCGAGATCGGCTCGAACGTGACCGATTTCCAGGTCGGCGACCTCTGCAGCGGCGAGGGGCACGTCGTCTGCGGCCGCTGCCGGAACTGCATGGCCGGCCGGC
>VGCB01000459.1 GCA_016870235.1 Actinomycetota bacterium
TGCGTCCCATGGTGCCGGCGTAGTAGTACGGCAGCACCGACTCCGGGCCGTGGCGGTCGATCGCCTGCCGGATCCCGGCGGCCGTCTCGGCGATCGCGTCGTCCCACGGGATTCGCTCGAACCGGCCCTCGCCCTTGGCGCCGACGCGGCGGAGCGGATGCAGCAGGCGATCGGGCCCGTGGAGCGCGTCGAGGTAGCGGTTGACCTTGCCGCAGAGCGCCCCCGCCGTGAACGGATGCTCACGCGTGCCGCGAAGCGCCGTCGCACGCCCGCCGTCGTCGAGGTCGATCTCCCACGAGCAGGTGTCGGGGCAGTCGAGCGGGCAGAAGCCGCGGACGCTGCGGGCCATCGGCTGACGGTAGCAGCGCCTCGGGCGCGGTTCGCGGCGGCTCTCCGCCGACCGAGTGATCGGCCGACGCGCTGCCACCCGAGCGGTGCACGGTCGCGGTGGCGCCGGCTGACGCGGGCCGCTACGAGCGCCGGTCGAGCGACGGGCGGACGAGCACGTCCCCACCCCAGGGCGTGTGCGGGCCGTCGTGCTCCTCGCGGAAGCGGTCGGGGAGGTCTTCCCAGGCGGCGTACGTCGCTGCGAGCCGGCCGAACCCGACCATCCGCGCGCACTGCATGCCGAGCTCGTGGATCTCGCCGTCCGAGAAGTGCCGCCGCAGCTCGGCGATCAGGGCCTCGTCGATCGCGAGGTGGTCGGTCGCGAAGCGGTCGGCATAACGGAGCGCCGCCTTCTCGGCGGCCGTCAGGTCGGGCGCCTCCTCGGGCTGTTCGAGTGAGCAGACGAGGTCCTCGGTGACGCCGGCGGCGATCCCGTCCTCGTAGCGCACGGCCATGCAGCTGCGGCACTGGTTGTGGAAGGCGATGCGCAGGCGTACGAGCTCGACGAGCCGCGGGCTCAACGTCCCCGTCTCCGCAAGCGCACGCGAGAACGCCCGCCACGCGCGCGCCGCCTCGGGCCGGTGCGCCCAGATGCCTCCGAGCCGCCGGTCGAGACGGTCACCCGCGTCGAGCCCCGCGAGCTCCGTTTCGTCGAGCGCTGTGGCGGTAGCGATCCGGGTCATCGGTCTCCTCCTCGTCCTGGAGGCGCAATCGTACGGTGTGCCGTGCCCGGCGTCCTGGACGGACGGGGGCTGCGCCGTGAGTCGACCGCCCGGTCAGCCGAGGAGGCGGTGCCCGTCCGGGTCGTGCAGCGGCTGCTCCGAGACGACGGCCGGGCGGCGCTTCCCGAGCACGGTCACCTCGAGCTTCGTCCCGACGGCGGCGTGCTCGAGCGGCAGGTACGCAAGCGCCAGCGACTTCTCGATCGTGTGCCCGTACCCGCCTGCGGAGACGTATGCGATCGGTGCGTCGCCAACCGCCCAGATCGGCTCGTACCCGTGCGCATCGGCTGCGTCGGCGTCGACGACGAGGCACGAGAGGCCGTGCGTCGATCCCTGCTCCTTCTCGCGGAGGAGCGCGTCGCGACCCACGAAGTCGCCCTTGTCGAACGCGACGAAGCGCTCGAGCCCCGCCTGGAGCGGCGTCCAGTCGGCCGACATGTCGGCGCCCCAGAGACGGTACGCCTTCTCGAGCCGCATCGCGTCGAGCGCGCGGTAGCCGAAGTCGACGAGGCCGAGGTCGGCGCCTGCCTCGAACAGGGCGTCGTAGAGGACCGCCTGATGCTCGACCGGATGGTGGAGCTCCCACCCGAGCTCGCCCACGTACGACACCCGCAGCGCGAGGGTGAGCGTCTTGCCGAGCTCCACCGGTCGCGCGCGGAAGAAGCGGAAGCCCTCGTTCGAGAGGTCGTCGCGCGTGAGCCGCCGCAGCAGCTCGCGTGAGCGGGGCCCGGCGACCGTGAGCACGGCCGTGCGCGCGGTGACGTTGTCGATCGCGACCGAGCCGTCCTCGGGTTGATGCGCCTGCAGCCACGCGAGGTCGTGCGTCTCGGTTGCGGCCGCGGAGACGACGTAGTAGCCGCCGTCCTCGAGCATTGTCACCGTGACGTCGGCCTGGACGCCGCCGCGCTCGGTCAGCATCTGGGTGAGGGCCATGCGTCCCGGCTCGGCCGGGAGCCGGTTGGCGCACACGCGGTCGAGGAACGCGGCGGCGCCCGGCCCGGAGACGACGTACTTCGCGAAGCTCGTCTGGTCGAGCACGCCGACTGCCGAGCGGACGGAGCGGCACTCGCGCCCGACGGCGTCGAACCAGTTTCCGCGCCCGAAGCCGTAGCGGTCGCGCGGCTCCTCGCCGTCCGCGGCGAACCAGAGCGGCCGCTCCCACCCCGAGCGGACGCCCATCACGGCTCCCTTGGCGAGCAGCTTCGTGTAGAGGGGATCGGTCTTGAGCGGGCGACCGGCCGGGCGCTCCTCCTCCGGGAAGTGGATCTTGTACTCGTCCTCGTACACCTCGAACGCACGCTCGACGACGTACGAGGTCGAGCGCGCGTGCTCGCCGAAGCGGCTGACATCGAGCTCCCACATGTTGTCGCTCGGCTGCCCCTCGACGATCCACTCGGCCGCGTACTTCCCGGCGCCGCCTCCGAAGACGATGCCGAAGATCGAGAAGCCCGCCAGGACGTGGAGCCCGCGCTGTCCCGGCACCGGGCCCATCAGGCACTTGCCGTCGGGCGTGTACCCGTCCGGCCCGTTGATCACGGTCTTGATGCCGGACTCGCCGAACACCGGGATCCGCGCGGCGGCCGCGACCAGGCAGTCCTCGATCTGCTCGAGGTCCGGGGGAAGCAGCTGGCCGTGGAAGCCGTCGGGGACGCCGTCGAGCGCCCACGCCTTCGGGTGGCGCTCGAACGGGCCGATGATCAGGCCGTCGCCCTCCTGCCGGGAGTAGAACGAGTTGTCGGGATCGCGGAACACGGGCAGCTCGACGGTGCGGGCGGCGACCGCCTCGATCGGCTCGGTCATCACGTAGTGGTGCTCGAGCGGCACGATCGGGAGCTCCACGCCGGCGAGCCGCGCC
>VGCB01000460.1 GCA_016870235.1 Actinomycetota bacterium
CGGCGACGAACTTCATCTGCCAGGCCCAGTGCAGGAACGTACCGCGGGCGAGCTCCCCGGGCTCGAGCCGTCGCGTGTTGCCATCCGTCGCCTGATCGAACGCCTTCGCGACCGAGAGGACGAAGAGGCGTGCCGCGTTCGTCTCCATCACTGCCTGGCCCACGTAGTCCTGAATCGTCGGGTAGTCGGCGACGCGGAGGCCGACGTCGACGTGCCGCTTCCGCGTCGTATGCCGCTTCGCGATGTCGACCGCCCCCATCGCGAGCCCGTTCCAGACCGAGGAAGAGCCGAGGAGAAACCACGGGTCGACGGCCTCGTCGTTCGAGATGGCGCCGTCGCCCTCGGGACCGACGAGCTGCGTCCCGGGGACCTCGACGTCGGTGAAGGAGATTGCGCCCGACTGATTGCCGCGGAGGCCGAGCGCGTCCCAGAGCGACGGCTGCGCCTCGCAGTGCTCCTTGTCGACCACGAACACGGAGAGGTCGTCGTACCCCTTGAATTCTGGGCTCGTTGTCTGCAGGACGTAGAAGTCGGCGAAGCCCCCCGAGGTCGTCCACGACGCCTTCTTGTTGATCGTGTAGCCGCTGTTCCGGCGCTCGGCCCTGGACGAGACCGGGTACCAGAAGTGCGAGCCGGTCTCAGGATCGGAGTATGAGAGGGTCCCGATCAGGCCGGTGTTGAGCGGCCGGATGTACTTTTCGACGATCTCCGGAGTCGGCCGCAGGAGCAGCGCTGCGACCGCGCCCATGTGCATCACGTAGCACATCGCGGTCGAGGCGCAGCCGTAGCGGGCGATCGTCTCGCAGGTCATCGCGAAGCCGACATGGTTCTCTCCCAGGCCTCCCCACTCCTCCGGCACGCAGAGGGCGAGGAACCCGTGCTCGCCGAGCAACTCGAGGTTGCGCCGCGGGAAGAGCAGCTCGTCGTCGGAGCGCTTCGCGTTCGTGCGGAGCTCCTTCTCGCATAGCGAGATCAGCGTCTCGCGGAGGGTCTGCTGCCGGTCCGTGAGGGTCCAATCCGGATCCCACTCGTACCCGAGGCCCCAGAATGGCTCCGCACCCCACATCTTCTCCGACATGTGTCCCTCCGCGGTACGCGTTTTTCGCCCGTCAATGGCCGGCGGGCTTCTCCCATCCTTCGAGCACGGGCGGCGTGTAGCTCGTCCCCACCGTCTTCGAGTCCTCCACCCATGAGCCCAGCTCGGGCTGGGGGAACTTGCAGTGGATCTCCTTCAGCTGGATCCCGTACGAGTTCCCGGAGACCAGGTGCTTCATCAGCACCTTGCGTGCGATCTCGTCCTCGCGGCCCGCGGGGATCGGGAAGTAGATCTTGAGGAACGCGTTCGAGTAGCGGTCGAACACGGCGGGCACGCCGTCCTCCTCGAGGAGCGTGATGTCCTCGAGCCAGTTGATGTCCTCGCCCGGGGTGAGCGCGAGGAGGTCGAGGTCTTCGACGAGCGACATGTCCTCCTGGTACGGGAACCGGTGGCCGGCGAGGAACTCGGCGTCGATCGACTTGATCTTCTCCGGCTCCGCGTAGGCGAGCTCGTGCCCGCCCTGGCCCGCACGCTGGCCCTCGCTCATCGCTCCCCCTGCGAGCCGAGCACGCGCAGGTGCTCGACGTTCTCGACGTGGTGATCGCGGAGCTCGTCCTCGGCCTTCAGCGCGAGCAGGCGCTTGACCTCGCCGAGGATCTCGTGCTCGGTGACGCCGGGGATGTAGGTCGTCCCGGCGAGCGGGACCTTCGCCATCGCCGCCGCCTCGACGGTCAGCGCGGCCAGGTCCTCCGGCTCGAGCGAGTGCACGCTCGTCTTGCCGCACGCGCGGGCGAGCATCTGCAGCTCCATGGTCATCGCGGTCAGGAAGTTGTAGACGCGGTGCGCGGCGTCCTCGACGACGAGGCGCTTGCGAAGCTCCGGATCCTGGGTTGCGACGCCGACGGGACACCGGCCAGTGTGGCAGTGGTAGCACTTGCCGGCGGGTACCCCGATCGTGCCCTCGTAGTCGGTGACGCCCGGGATCTCCTTGTTGCAGTTGAGCGCCATCAGCGCGGAATGGCCGATTGCGACCGCCTTCGCACCGAGCGCGATGCACTTGGCGACGTCCGCTCCGTTCCTGATCCCACCCGCGACGACGAGATCAATCTCGTCGGCGAGCCCGACGTCCTCGAGCGCCCGCCGCGCCTCGGGGATCGCCGCCATCAACGGGATTCCCGTCTCCTCGGTCGCAACGTGCGGGCCGGCGCCCGTTCCGCCCTCGGCACCGTCGAGGTAGATGATGTCGGGCCCGCACTTCGCCGCCATCCGCACGTCGTCGTACACGCGGGAGGCGCCGAGCTTGAGCTGGATCGGGATGCGGTAGTCGGTCGCCTCGCGGATCTCCTGCACCTTGAGCGAGAGATCGTCAGGGCCGAGCCAGTCGGGATGGCGCGCCGGCGAGCGCTGATCGATGCCCGCTGGGAGCGAGCGCATCTCCGCCACCTGCTCCGTCACCTTCTGGCCCATCAGGTGACCGCCGAGACCGACCTTGCAGCCCTGCCCGATGAAGAACTCGCACGCGTCGGCGAGCATCAGGTGGTGCGGGTTGAACCCGTACCGCGATTGGATGCACTGGTAGTACCACTTCGTCGAGTAGTCCCGCTCCGGCGGGATCATCCCGCCCTCGCCCGAGCAGGTCGCGGTGCCCGCCATCGACGCGCCCTTGGCGAGCGCCATCTTCGCCTCGAGCGAGAGCGCGCCGAACGACATGCCGGTGATGTAGATCGGGATGTCGAGCTCGAGTGGGTTCTTGGCGAACCGGGCTCCGAGCACCGTCTTCGTGTCGCACTTCTCGCGGTAGCCCTCGATCACGAAGCGCGTCAGCGTTCCGGGCAGGAACACGAGCTCGTCCCAGTGCGGGATCGGCTTGAAGATCGAGAAGCCGCGCATGCGGTAGCGGCCGAGCTCGGACTTGACGTGGATGTCG
>VGCB01000461.1 GCA_016870235.1 Actinomycetota bacterium
GAGCCGCGCCGCCCGCTCGCGCGAGTCGTCGGGCTCCGAGCCGCCCATGTCGAGCACGACCGAGCCGGCGCGCAGGTCGGGCTCGAGCTGCGCGAGCACCGCTCCGATCACCGTCGAGTCGGAGAGACAGACGAGCACGACGTCGGCCTCGGCCGCTCGGGCGAGCGACTCCGCGCGGGGGATCCCGGCCACGAGTTCCTCGGCGAGCGCCGAGCGGTTCCAGCCGGTGACAGCGAAACCCGCGGAGAGGAGCGTTCGCGCCATCGGCCTCCCCATCAGGCCGAGACCGACGACCGAGACGGACGGGAGGCTCAGCGCGCCCACTCCTCGTGGTGGTCGAGCCACCACTGCGCGACGTGCCGCCGCTGCATGAACGCGACGTCGCCCTGCCCGAGCGCGTGCTCGATCACCTCGCGGAGCGCCGACGTCCGCGCCGCCTGGCCGATCCACCGCGGATGGAGGCCGATCGACATCATCTTCGGCTGCCCGGCGCGGCCCTCGCGCAGGAGCTCGTCGATGCCGCGGACGCAGAGGTCGGCCCAGTCGGCCGGCCCGCCCGAGCCCTGCGGCAGGATGAAGCGCGCGTCGTTGTAGGTGAAGCTGTAGGGGACGACGAGGTGCCGCTTCCCCCTCACCTCGGTGAAGTACGGCAGGTCGTCGTTGTAGGCGTCGGAGTCGTAGAGGAAGCCGCCCTCCTCGACGAGGAGCTCCCGGGTGTTCACGCTCGGCCCGTAGCGGCAGTACCAGCCCACGGGCCGCTGGCCGCAGGTCTTCGTGAACGACTCGATCGCCCAGCGGATCCGCTCCGCCTCCTCCTCGCGCGAGAAGAGCCAGTGCTCCGACCAGCGCCAGCCGTGCGAACACACCTCGACCCGGCCGGTCTCCTGGATCCACTCGCCCACCTCGGGGTTCCGCTCGATCGCGACCGCGGCCGCGAACCACGTCGTGTCGATCTTGTACTCGTCGAAGAGGCGCATCAGGCGGAAGACGCCCGCGCGGCTGCCGTACTCGTACACCGACTCGACGGCGAGGTCGCGGTACTCGTCGGGCATCGAGTACGGGATCTCGGCGAGGCCCTCGTTCCGCCCGTCGCCCGCTGCGTGCGAGTACTCGGAGCCCTCCTCGTGGTTGATGCAGAGGCTCAAGACGAGCTTCGCGTCGTTCGGCCAGACGACCTTCGGCTGTCTTCGCCCGTACCCCGGGTAGACGCGGCGAGGGCCGGGGATGTCCTGGTCGACGAGCTCCATGTGCGTCCTCCTTGTCGCGGCGGGCGGCCCGAGCCTAGGAGATCGCGGCGGCCGGTGCAATGTGGCATGTCGAGTTGCGTCTCGCGGGACGCGTTCCGATCGATCCACGATGATCCCAAAGCGATGCTGATCCTCCTGCCCCCGAGCGAGTCGAAGGCCGCGCCGCCCCGACGCGGCCGGCCGCTCGACCTCGCCTTACTCTCGTTCCCCGAGCTGACCGCCGCCCGCGAGGCACTGCTCGACGACGAGATGCGCGTCCTCCCGGCACTGCCCGCGAGCCACCTGTACACCGGCACCCTGTACCAGGCGCTCGGCCTGCCGGGTCTCCCGGCCGCCGCGGTGAAGCCCGTCGTCATCGTCAGCGCGCACTACGGCGCGCTTCGTCCCGGCGACCGTGTCGTGCCATACAAGCGCGAGATCGACGTCCGCCACTGGCGCGAGCCGCTGGCGGCCGCACTCGCTCCCGTTGCAGGCCGAGGCGTCGTCGTCGACTGCCGCAGCTCGACCTACACCGCCGCATGGCGGCCACCGCCGGAGATCGCCGAGCGCACCGTCCAGATCGCGGCCGCCGAGATCTCGGGCGGGGCGAGAAAGGTCGTCTCGCACATGGCGAAGCGCACACGCGGCGACGTCGCGCGGCACCTGCTCGTCACGCGCGCACGACCGCGCACCGTCGGCGCGCTTCACGAGGCGCTCGCGGCCGCCTTCCGCTGCGAGCTCGCCCAGCCGGCCGGCTCCGGGAAGCCGTGGACGCTGACGATCCTCACGACCCGTCGGGACTTCGTCCCGGTCGGGTTCGCTCCGCCGCTTCGGCTCGAGGTTGGCGATCTTCGCCTGGAGCCGCTCGCACCCGAGCACAACGAGCGCGACCACGCGGCGTGGACGTCGAGTATCGACCACATCCGGCGGACGCCCGGCTTCGAGCCGGCGGGCTCCGACCCGTGGCCCACGCCGATGACGCTTCGGGAGAATCTCTCCGACCTCGAGATGCACGCCCGCCACTTCCGCAATCGCGACGGCTTCACGTACACCGTTCTCTATAAAGACAACGATGTCGTCGGCTGTGTCTACATCTATCCCGGCCAGGAAGCACGCACCGCGCGCGTGCGCTCATGGGTGCGGACGACGCATGCCACGCTCGACACCGCGGTGCGCGACGCGGTCGCCGACTGGCTCGCGGGGCCGGATTGGCCGTTCGGCGCCGTGGAGTACGCAGGGACGTAGCGCCAGTCAGCGGAGCTGGGGTCAGCCGAGGAACGCGAGCAGCGCTTGCGCCATCTCGTCCGGCAGCTCCTCGGCGAGGAAGTGCCCACACGGGAGCGGCACGGCGCGGACGTCGTGCGCCCGCTCGCGCCAGATCGCGCCGAGATCCTGCGGCTTCCCTTTCTCGCCCCACACGACGAGCACCGGGCAGTCGAGCGTGCGGTCGCGGTCGACCGCGTCGTGGAGGAGGTCGATCGATGCGCCGGCGCGGTAGTCCTCGCACGTCGCGTGGATCGTGGCTGGATCGGCGAACGCCTCCTCGTATGCCGCCAGCGCGCGCGGATCGAAGAAATCGTCGCGGCCTGCGCTCCAGTTCCGCAGGTGCCAGCGGAGGAAGAACGAGGGGTCATGGCCGATCATCGTCTCCGGGTACGGCGCGGGCTGGATCAGGAAGAACCAGTGGTACGTCCCGGTCGCGACTGCCTGGTCGACATCAGTGAAGACGTCGTACG
>VGCB01000462.1 GCA_016870235.1 Actinomycetota bacterium
GCCGCCGCGGCGGGCGGCGACGGCTGGCTCCGCGGACGCGGGTGGCGCGACGGCGAGTGGCAGGAGGCACCGACCGCGGCGGCGCTCGACGCGATCACGCGCGAGCGGCCGTGTGCTCTCTGGGCGCGCGACACGCACTCGCTCTGGCTCAACACCCGCGCGCTGGAGCTGGCCGGAGGGGATCTCGACACCCCCGGCGGGGTCGTCGAGCGCGACCCGGCGGGCGCACCGAGCGGCGTCCTCCGCGAGACGGCCGCCTGGCGCTTCCGCGACCGCTTCCTCGTGCCGCGCGAAGGAGAGCTCCTCGAGGCGACGCGTGAGGGCATCAAGGCCGCGAACGCGCGCGGCGTCGCCGCGATCCACGACAAGGACGGCGGCGCCGGCGCAGCCGCGATCTTCCAGTGGCTGCGTGAGCGGGACGCGCTCCCTCTCCGGGTCTGGCAATCCGTCCCTCACGACCGGCTCGGCGACCTCGTCGACCTCGGGATCCGGAGCGGGCTCGGCGACGACTTCCTCCGTCTCGGCTACCTGAAGGTCTTCCTGGACGGGACGCTCGGATCGCGGACGGCTGCGATGCTCGACGGGACCGGCGTCACGATCACGAGCGGGGACGAGCTGGGCGAGATCGTCGCCGGCGCGGCCCGCGCCGGCTGGCCGGTTGCCGTCCACGCGATCGGCGACCGCGCGAACCGCGATGCGCTCAATGCCTTCGAGCGTACACGCGAGCTCTGGCACGGGCTGGGGCTCCGTCATCGGGTCGAGCACGCGCAGTGCCTCGCGCCCGAAGACGTGCCGCGGTTCGCCAGGCTGGGCGTTGCCTGCTCCGTGCAGTTCTCGCACGCCCCGGCCGATCGCGACCTCGCGGAGGAGGCCTGGCCCGACCGCCTCGACGGCGCCTACGCCTACCGGTCGCTCTGGGAGTCGGGCGCGCTCGTCGTCAACGGCTCGGACGCGCCGGTGGAGGAGCTCGACCCGCTGGCCGGGATCCGCGCCGCGGTGCTGCGGACGCTCGACGGCCGGCCGGCCTGGCGGCCCGAGGAGAGCCTCACGGTCGAGCAGGCGCTCGTCGCCTCCACCGTCAACGCCGCCTGGCTGACGGGCGACGAGCGGCGCCGGGGACGGCTGCTGCCGGGGTTCCTCGCCGACCTCGTCGTGCTCGACCGCGACCCGCTCGCGATCCCGCCGGAGGAGCTCGAGGCCGTGTCGGTGGTGGCGACGATGGTGGGCGGCCGGTGGGTCCACAACCCGCCGCCCTGGGATTGACGGGTCGCTGGGCGCGCCGACCGCCTCCGTACCTCGTACCATGAGGGCATGTCCGAACGGACGATGCTCGACGTGCACGCGGCTCCGACCTGCTCGGTGGCCGGCGCGGCCGAGATCGTCGGCGCCAAGTGGACCGTGCTCATCGTCCACGACCTCTCCGAAGGGCCCCGACGTTTCACGGAGCTCGAGCACTCGCTCGCCGGGATCAGCCCGCGGACGCTGGCGGAGCGACTCCGCTGGCTCGAGAGCGAGGAGATGGTCGAGCGCCGGAGCTACGCGGAGTCACCGCCGCGGGTCGAGTACGCGCTGACCGCCAAGGGCCGCGCGCTGATCCCGGTGATCGACGCGATGCGCACGTTCGGCCACCAGTGGCTCGGCTGCGGCGTCCACGACCACGCCTGACCGCGCAGGGTCAGCGCTGGATGCGGACGACGGCCGTCCCGTCCGGGTTCGAGCGGACGAGCGAGACGGCGACGCCGTCGCTCGTCACCTGGGTCACGCTCGCGTCGAGCACCTGGTCGAAGAGCATGCCGCAGGACGACTGGCCGGGCGCCGACGGCGGCACCGCTCGCCGGCGAGCTCTCACGCGCGCTCGCCCCAGATCCTGACGAGCTCGACCGCCGTCGCAGCGGCAGCCGCCATGTCCTGGACCGAGGCCCACTCGGTACGCGAGTGGTAGTTCTGCCCGCCCGTGAAGACGTTCGGCGTCGGCAGGCCGCGCTCGGAGAGCCGCGCACCGTCGGTGCCGCCGCGGATCGGCTGCTCCACCGGCTCGAGGCCGATGCGCCGGATCGCCTCGCGCGCCGCCTCGACCACGTCGGGATGCTGCTCGAGCACGCCGCCCATGTTGCGGTACTGCTCGACGACCTCGACTTCGAGCGTCGCGCGCGGATCGCGCGCCGCGGCCTGCTCGGCCAGGCGACGGACGAGCGCGACGTGCTCGTCGATCAACCGGTCGTCGTGGTCGCGAACCAGCAGCCAGACCGAGACGGAGTCGCCGTCCCCGTCGATCCGCCGGGGATGGACGAATCCCTCGCGGCCCTCGGTCGTCTCCGGCGAGAGCCGGTCCCGGGGCAGCGACGCGACGAAGTCGGCGGCGAGCTTGACCGCATTCACCATCAGCCCCTTCGCGGTACCGGGATGGACGACGATGCCGCCGAACGTGACCACCATCTCGTACGCCGAGAACGTCTCGGTCTCGAGCTCGCCGGCGCCGCTGCCGTCGAACGTGTAGGCGCAGCGGGCGCCGAAGGCCTCGATGTCGAAGTGATCGGCGCCGCGGCCGGTCTCCTCGTCCACCGTGAACCCGACGCGCACCGTCGCCCGCGGTCGATCGTCACGCGCCAGCCGGTCGAGGGCGGTCATGATCTCGGCGACCCCGGCCTTGTCGTCGGCGCCGAGGAGCGTCGTCCCGTCGCTCGTGACGATGTCGTGCCCGAGGCGCGCGGCGAGCTCCGGATGCACGGCGGGGTCGAGCACCTGGGTGGGATCGCCCGGGAGGACGATCGGGCCGCCGTCCCACGCCGCGTGGACGATCGGCGCGACGCCGCCGCCGGGCGCCTCCGGTGAGGTGTCGACGTGCGCGACGAGCCCGATCACGGGCGCGCCGGGTGTCCCGGCCAGCGTCGCCGTGACGATGCCGTGCTCGGCGAGCTCGACGTCCGTCAGCCCGA
>VGCB01000463.1 GCA_016870235.1 Actinomycetota bacterium
GCCGCGAGCGGCTCCACGACCTCCGGCGCCACGACCGCGACCGACGCCCCGCAAGCGAGGAGCCCGTCGACCTTCTCGAGCGCGACGTCCCCGCCGCCGACGACGACGGCCAGCCGACCCGTGAGCTTGATGCACGCGATGTAGAAGGGCGTCTCGAGCATCCCCTCGACGCAGGTCTGGTCGCAGAGGCCGCGCCTGAGCTGGCAGACGCACTCCCTCCCGGCGTAGGCTGTCGGTGGCACGCCTGTGAGCCTAGTAGCTTGCCCGCTGCGGGAATGCTGCACGCTCGACTGGCGTTCTCAGACAAAATCACGACACCGATGCCCACTTGACCCACGGGAGGCGACCGCGGTGCAGATCGGTCTTGCACTCGTCATCACCATCGTCTCGGCGTGTTGCCTCAACCTCGGCTACCTGATCGAGCACGGCGCCGCGTCGAAGCTTCCACCGCTGACGCTGCGGAGGCCGATCGCCTCGGTGAAGCTGCTGCTCAAGAACAAGCGCTGGCTCCTCGGGTTCGCGATCGAGGCCGTCGGGTGGGGCCTCTACGTCCTCGCGCTCGCGCTCGCACCGCTCTCGATCGTCCAGGCCGCGGCCGCCGGCGGGATCGGGATCCTCGCGGTCATGGTCTCCCGCATCACCCACGTGCCGCTCAGCCGCGTCGAGCGCATCGGCGTCGTCGTCTCGGTCGGCGGGCTGGCGCTCCTCGGCGCCTCGCTGGTCGGCGGCCACGAGGAGGGCAGCACGCCGCACGCCGCCTGGGTCGCGTCGTGGCTCATCGGCTCCGTCGCCTGTGCCGCGCTGGTCGTCCGGCTCCTTCCGCCCCTGATCGGTGGGGGGCCGGCGTGGGGGATCGCCGCCGGGATCTTCTTCGCGGCCGGCGACGTCGCGACGAAGATGACGGTCAGCGGCGGGAGCACGTGGCTCATCTTCCTTGCCTGCCTGATCGCCTCGTACGCCATCGGCACGTTCGCTCTGCAGGCCGGCTTCCAGCGGTCGAGCGCGCTCGTGACGGCCGGGCTCGCGACGCTCCTGACGAACGCACTGCCGATCGTCGCCGGGATGACGATCTTCGAGGAGCTGACGATCTCCGGCTGGTCGGGAGTGATCCGGGTGATCGCGTTCGTCGCCGTCGTCGTCGGTGCGGTCATGCTCTCGGCGCGCACGAAGGCAGCCGAGATCGCGGCGGCGGTGGAGGAAGAGGAGGAGTCCCTCCGCCCCGGCTTCGCTTGAGACTTCCGCGGTGACCCAGCCGCTTTCGACGGCCGCTGGGCGTTCCTGACGTCGGATCCGGCCCGTGACGTGATCGCGTTCTACCGCGACCCGGCTGCGACCGCTGGCCGCGACGCGGGCAGAATGGGGTCGTGCCCGACTCCGCCGCACCCCCGACGCCGTACGAGCGCTTCGGCGGCAGGCCCTTCTTCGAGGCGCTCGTCGGCGGGTTCTACGCGCGCATCGCCGAAGATCCCGTGATCCGACCGATGTACCCGGAAGCCGACCTCGCCCCGGCAGCGGCGAGGCTCCGTCTCTTCCTCGAGCAGTACTGGGGCGGCCCCGGGACGTACTCGGAGCAGCGCGGCCACCCACGGCTGCGCAGGCGCCACGCGCCCTTCCCGATCGACCCCGACGCTGCCGGGCGCTGGCTCGCGCACATGCGGGCGTCACTCGACGAGCAGCGCCTCGAGCCAGAGCTCGACGCCGAGCTCTGGCACTACCTCGAGACGGCGGCGCAGGCGATGGTCAACACCTTCGCCGGAGCCGGCGACCGCCCGCTTCCGACGGCGGCGTCCGCTCCGCCGAGCCGCGAGAGCCGCGGCTAGGCGAGAACCTCGCGCGTCGCCTGGTGCGCGAGGATCTTGCGCTTGACGCGCTGTAGTGCGTTGTCGATCGTCTTGCAGTCGCAGTCGAGGATCTCGGCCATCTGCTCGTAGGAGCGGCCGTCGAGGTAGAGCCGCAGCGCCTCCGATTCGAGCGACGAGAGCCCGGTGCCGAGGGTGAAGACGAGGCTCTGGAGCTCCTCGCTGGAGACGACGACGACCGACGGGTCGTTCACCCTCGGGCCCGGGAGGGCGTCGCCGAGGGTCATCTCGCCGTCGGAGTCGTGGCCCGCCGGTGTGTGGGAGAACGACACGTAGGTGTTGAGGGGTGCGTGCTTGAACCGCGTGGCCGTCTTGATCGCGGTGATGATCTGGCGCGTGACGCAGAGCTCCGCGAAGCTCCGGAACGACGTCTCCTTGTCCGAGCGGAAGTCGCGCACGGCCTTGTAGAGGCCGATCAGCCCCTCCTGGATGAGGTCGTCGGCGTCGCCGCCGGCGAGGAAGTAGGAGCTCGCCTTGAGCCGGACGAACCCGTGGTAGCGGCGGATCAGCTGATCCATCGCGACCTGGCTGCCGTTGCGCGCCTTGAGGACGAGCTGCAGATCCTCGAGCTCTCGTTGAACCTTCTGTGGCGACTTCGGCGCCGTGGCCGTGCGGATGGACATCGATCTCCCCTGGTATTCCGTCGTTCCGTCAAGTGTGCAGGACAGCCCAGGGACGAACCCTCACCCTGAGGTTGAGGGAGAATCTAGCAGCATTGCGCGCGCGTTACAACCCCGCTGCGTAGGACCCAACATGATAGGAACACACGTTCGCCCCAACGAGGGGCTCGCACACCGGTCGAAGAGGGATCAGCCGACGGCGCGGCGCTGCCGGGCCGCCTCGAGCACGAGGACGGCAGCGGCGACGGAGACGTTCAGCGACTCGACGGCCGGAGCGAGCGGGATCGAGATGGCGCCGTCGCACGACCTCCGAACAAGAGGACGGATCCCCTTGCCCTCGGCGCCGAGGACGAGCGCAACCCCGCCGCGGAGGTCTGCGTCCCAGAGCGGCGTCCCTCCCTCGGCGAGCGCCGCGTACGCCCAGAGGGTGCCGGACTTGACCTCGTCGAGGTA
>VGCB01000464.1 GCA_016870235.1 Actinomycetota bacterium
AGCCGACGCCACAGGCGACGTCCACGACGCGCGCGGCCGGCTCGGCCTGCAGGCGCTCGTGGATCTCGGTGACGGCGGGGAGCCACTCCTTCCCGAGCAGCTCGAGGAAGATGGGGCGGGTGAAGGCGCCCTGCCCGTCGTGGAGATCCGATCCGTAGGCTGCGTACGGGACGCCCACGCCGGTCCGGAACGCGTCGACGAGATCGTCGATCGGACGGACGCAGGCGACGAGGAGCTGCGCGAACGGTGCGACGAAGTTGAGGCTCCCCTCGTCGGTCAGCGGCTCCGTGTGCCCGGGCGGGAGCGCGAAGACGGACCGTCCGTCATCGTCGCGCAGCTCGAGGATGCCCGCGGCGGCCTGCTGCTCCAGCCATTCGCGGCCGTAGCGATCGGCAATGCCCGCACGCCGCGCGAGATCGGCCGGCGCGAGTGGGCCGTGATCGCGAAGCACGGTGTAGAGGCCGAGTCGGTGCCCGAGGTAGACGTTCACGAGCTCGAAGGCGCTGAGCGAGTCGGCGAACAGGCGCTCGACGAGGGCGTCTCGACGTTCCTCGACCGTCTCCGTCACGATTCCTCCTTCTCTCAAATTCGTGGCAGATGATACGAGGAACGGCGACCGGGCGCGGGATGAAGCCCGCCGGCCCGGACACTTGCCTGTCGGGCTTAGAAGCTCCAACAACATGAGCACGGGCCGTCTGGCCGTGCCGGGCGGCGCGCTGCGTCGTCCTCGGTCGCGCCCGTACCGGGCTACGAGCGCTCCCTGCGTCCTCGCATCGCACTCGCCCATCACGCCCAGCCAGCGCGTGGTCGTTGTGTGAGAGCTTCGTAGCGGCGGCACGCCGGAGCGTCGACCACGGCTCGGGCCCACTCCCTCGCGGGGCGGGATCGGCGGTCAGAACAGCTGGTTCTCGCCCGCGAAGATCGCGGAGACCGAGTCGTCCGAGAAGACGTTCTGGATCGTGTCGGCGAGGATGCCCGCGACCGAGAGCACCTCGACGTTGTCGGGGCGGTTGAGCGGATCGATCGGGACCGTGTCGGTGACGATCAGCTTGTCGATCTCGCTCGACTGGATGCGCTCGAGGGCCGGGCCGTTGAAGAGACCGTGGGTCGCGACCGCGAAGACCTTGACGGCGCCCGCCTCCTTCAGCGCGGACGCGCCGGCGACGAGGGTGCCGGCCGTGTCGACGATGTCGTCGCTCATGATCGCGACCCGGCCGTCGACCTCGCCGATCACGTTCGTCACCTTCGCCTGGTTGTGATCCGGCCGGACCTTGTTGAGGATGACGAGCTCGGCGCCGATCATCTCGGCGAACTTGCCGGCGAGCTTCGCGCGGCCGGTGTCGGGCGAGACGGCCGAGAGCGGCGCCGAGAAGTTCATGTCGCGGATGTGCTGCGCGAACATCGGGATCGCGGTCATGTGATCGACCGGGATCGAGAAGAAGCCCTGCACCTGGCCGGCGTGGAGGTCCATCGTCAGGACGCGGTCGACGCCGGCGGTCTGGAGGAGGTCGGCGACCAGGCGCGCGGTGATCGGCTCTCGCGGTCGCGACTTCTTGTCCTGGCGAGCGTAGAAGTACCACGGGACGACCGCCGTGATCCGCTTCGCGGAGGCGAGGCGGGCGCCCTGAACCATGATCAGGAGCTCCATCAACATCGTGTCGACCGGGTTGCACGCCGTCTGCACGATGAAGACGTCGGCGCCGCGGATCGACTCCTCGTACCGGCAGTAGGTCTCGCCATTCGCGAACCGCTTCAGCTTGACGCGGCCGAGCTCGCAGCCGAGCCGCGCGGCGATGCTCTGCGCCAGTTCGGGGCTCGAGCTCCCACAGAAGAGCGAGAGCCGCTTGCTCGGTTGCGTGCCGACGAACCGTCCCACCGGCAACGGATCATGCCCGGAGCCGTGGACGCCGCCGAGGCCGGGCAGCGCCTCCTCAACCGTCACGCTTTCCACCCTTGCCCTCCTTGATCGTCTGCCGCGGCGCGAAGCCTACGAGGGAGTTGTCGGGGACGTCGTCGGTGACGACGGTCGACGGTGCCGTCCACACGTCGTCGCCGAGGGTCACGGGGGCGACGAGCATCGTGTCGACGGCGACCTTGGCGTTGCGGCCGACCTTCGTCCGGCTCTTGCCGCGCCCGGGATGATGGGAGAGGTTGGCGGTGATCGAGCCGGCGCCGATGTTGGCCTTCTCGCCGATGTCCGCGTCGCCGATGTAGGAGAGGTGCGGCACCTTCGCGCCCTCGGCGACGGTGGTGTTCTTGAGCTCCACGAACGTCCCGGCTTTGGAAGAGGCGCTCAGCACGGTTCCGGGGCGAAGGTAACAGAAGGGCCCCACGTTCGCGCCGGGTCCGACGGAGGCGTCGAGGATCACGGAGTTGGGGTGGATCTCGGCGCCCGTCGCGATGCTCGTGGAGCCGCGGAGCTGGGTGAACGGGTGGATGACGACGTCGGGCTCGATCGCGACGGTCGGCTCGATCCAGGTGGTCGCCGGGTCGACGATCGTGACGCCGGCGAGCATGTGCCCGCGGTTGATCCGGTCGCGGAGGGCGGCAGCCGCAGCCGCGAGCTCGATTCGCGTGTTCACGCCCTCGGTCTCCATCGGGTCGGGCGCGACGTGGACGGCGACGCGGTGCCCGCCGTCGACGAGGTCGCGCACGGCGTCCGTCAGGTACAGCTCCCCCTGCGCGTTCGCCGGCTGCAGCCGCTCGATCGCGGGCCACAGGTGCTCGGACTCGAAGACGTAGATCGAGGAGTTCGCCTCGCGGACGGCGAGCTCCTCGGCCGAGGCGTCGACCGCCTCGACGATCGCGCGCAGGTTGCCCGTCTCGTCGCGGAGGACGCGGCCGTAGCTGCGGATGTCGTCGGGGACGAAGGACAGCACCGTGGCCGTCGCCTTCTCGCCGACGTGCCGCCTGA
>VGCB01000465.1 GCA_016870235.1 Actinomycetota bacterium
CCGTGCGGCGCACCGCGCTCGACGGGGAGCACGGCCGGCTCGGCGCCCGCATGGACCGGTTCGGCGGTTGGTGGCGGCCGTGGACGTACGGTGACTTCGAGGCCGAGTACCGAGCCGTGCGCGAGGCCGTGTCGATCGGCGACGTGGGCACGCTCGGGAAGATCGCCGTGTCCGGGCCCGACGCGGTCGACTTCCTCGAGCGGATCTACCCGTGCCGGATCGGGGACATCGCGACCGGACGGGCCCGGTACGCCCTCGTGCTCGACGAGCGCGGCTACCTGCTCGACGACGGGCTCGTCTGCCGCGACGGCGAGCGCCGGTTCTTCCTCACCTTCACGACCGGTGGCGCGAGCTTCGCCGAGGCCTGGCTCCGCGACTGGGCGGAGACGTTCGCCTGCGACGTCCGCATCCTCGATCGGACGGGCTCGCTCGGCGCAATCAACGTCACGGGCCCGCGCGCCGTCGAGCTGCTGCGCGGCATCGGCGTCGACGCGCCTCCCGCGTACATGGGGCATGCCGAGGTGGCCGCGGCCGGCGTCCCCTGCCGGGCGATCCGGCTCGGGTTCACCGGCGAGGCGTCGTTCGAGCTCCACCACGACGCCGGCCGCTCCGTCGAGCTCTGGCGCGCGCTCCTCGAGGCCGGCGAGCCGCTCGGGATCCGGCCGCACGGGCTCGAGGCCCTGCTCGCGCTGCGGCTCGAGAAGGGGCACATCGTCCACGGCCAGGACACCGATCTCGACGCGACTCCACGCCGGCTCGGGATGGGCTGGGCGGTGAAGATGGACAAGGGCGACTTCGTCGGCCGCGGCGCGCTCGAGCGCGTCGACCGGATTCCGCTCGACCGCATGCTCGTGGGGCTCGAGCTCGACGGGCCCGCCCCGCCCGAGGGGAGCGTGCTCTGGAAGGACGGCGCCTTCGTCGGGCAGGTGACCTCGGCCCGCTTCTCGCCCGTCCTCGCGCGGACGGTGATGCTCGGCTGGCTCGACCTCGTCGACGGCGCGCTGCCCGAGGAGGTCGAGGTCGACGGCCGGGTTGCGCGCCGCGTCCCCGTCCCGTTCTACGACCCGGCAGGGGAGCGCGCGCGTGGTTGAGCCGCTTCTGCGCCGGATTGCCGCGCGGCGAGAGGCGCTCGACGCGCTCCACGTGCCGGACGCGGCCGTGCTCCGCGTCGCGCCCGACGACGCGATCGTGGTCGGCGGCGACGGCGGCGAGCTCGCGGTCGGCGATCCCGACGCGATCGTCGGCCGCGAGGACGGGTTCCTGCTGCGATCGCTCTCGCCCGCCGAGGCGCTCGACATCTGCGCGGCCCACGCGGACTGGCCGGTGCCCGCGACGCGCCCCGTCCTCTGCCAGGGTCTGCTCGCCGGGATCCCGATCAAGCTCTGGCTCGAGGAGGAGCGGGCGCTCCTCCTCGTCCCGTCCGCGCTCGCGGCCGAGCTGGACGATCGCCTCGCCCAGCCCCGCGAGGCGCCGCTCGACGCCGCCGTCGCGGCTGCGCTCCCGGCCCGCGAGACGCCGCCGGGCGACTTCGCCGAACGGCGAGCGCACCTGCGCTGGTCGTCGCCGCGCCCGAGCTACGACGTCGTCGTCGTCGGCGGCGGCGGCCACGGCCTCGCGACCGCCTACTACCTCGCGCTCCGGCACGGGATCACGAACGTCGCCGTGCTCGAGCGCTCGTACATCGGCGCGGGCAACTCCGGGCGCAACACGACGGTGATCCGGTCGAACTACGGGCTGCCCGAGGCCGTGGCGTTCTACCAGCGGAGCGTCGAGCTGTACGCCCAGCTCGAGGCGGAGACCGACCGCGTGCTCATGCACCGAACCCGCGGGCTGCTCTGGCTCGCGCACTCGGAGGGCTCGCTCCGCGCCGAGCGGGCGCGCGCGCTCGTGAACTCGGCGTGCGGGGCCCAGACGACGTTCGTCGAGCCGCCCGAGATCGCCCGCCTCTGTCCACAGATCGACCTCGCGGGCGGCGGCAGATACCCCGTTCTCGGCGCCTCCTACCACGCCGAGGGCGCGACCGCGCGGCACGACCGGGTCGTCTGGGCGTACGCCGAGGGGGCGATGCGCGCGGGTGTCCACGTCCACCAGCGGACGCCGGTCACGGGGCTCCGGCTCACGGGCGGCAAGGTAACCGGGGTCGAGACACCGCAGGGCACGATCGCGGCGGGCCTGGTCGTCAGCGCCGCCGGCGGGCAGGTCTCGCAGATCGCGGCGATGGCGGGCGTCCGGCTCCCGATCGTCACACACCCGTTGCAGGCGTTCGTCACCAACCACTACGCGGAGACGCTCGGGCCGGTCGTCATCTCCGCCGACCTCCTCACCTACGTCTCGCAGACGCCGCGCGGCGAGCTCCTCGTCGGCGCCGAGATCGACCGGCAGCCGAGCTACGCCTACCGCTCCGGCTTCCCGTTCCTCGCCACCTGCTCGCTGCGCGCGATGACGCTCCTCCCGTTCATGCGACGGCTGCGATTGCTCAGGCAGTGGGCGGGCGTCTGCGACATGTCGCCCGACTACTCGCCGATCATGGGCGAGACGGGCGTCGACGGTTTCCTCGTGACGACGGGCTGGGGGACGTGGGGGTTCAAGGCGATTCCGGCCGGAGGTGAGCAGCTGGCGGAGACGATCGCGACCGGGCGGCCTGCGCCGCTCGTGGCGCCCTTCTCGCTCGACCGGTTCGAGCGCGACCGGACGCTGGCCGACCGGGGAAGCGCGGGGACGCATTGAGCCTCCGGATCCCGTGCCCGACCTGCGGCGAGCGCTCGGTGCTCGAGTTCCGCCACGGCGGCGAGGTGCCCGACGTGCCCGCGCACCTCACCGACCCGGGTGCGCGCGACCTCGACCGCGGCTGGATGCGGACGAACGCGTGCGGGCTGGTGCCTGAGCGGTGGTTCCACGAGGGCGGCTGCCA
>VGCB01000466.1 GCA_016870235.1 Actinomycetota bacterium
AAGGTGAAGGGCATCGGTCTCGGTGACCCGCAGCTCGAGGTGAAGTTCCGCGCGCATGGCGAGGTCAAGGATCCGTTCGTGGTCGGCGTCGCGGCCTTCGTGTCGGGGCCGCTCGGCAACGCCACGGCCGAGGGCGGGTTCATCGGGGATTCGAGCCCCGTCGCGGGCATCCGCGGCATCATCGACGGCAAGGAGGGGCCGCTCTCGGTCGGCGCGAACCTCTCGGGCCTGTATCGCAGCGCCGCCCGCGTCGGCTCGACGGAGCTCGGGTCGGAGTTCCGCTACAACGTCGCGGTCGGGTACGAGGCGACGCCGGTCATCCGGGTCGTCGCCGAGGGCTACGGCACCACGAAGTTCAGCGCGCAGAACGGAACCAACTCGCTCGAGGTCGACCTCGGCGCGATGATCACGCCGCTCGGCTCGCCGGTCACGGTGACGCTCGGCGGAGGGCCGGGGGTGATCGAGGGCGTCGGCGTGCCGACGTTCCGCGCCCTCGCCGGCGTCATGTACGTCGCCGAGTCGACCGAGGCCGACGGCGACGGCATCCCGGACGGCAAGGACCAGTGCCCCACGGAGCCGGAGGACAAGGACGGCTACGAGGACGCGGACGGCTGCCCCGATAAGGACAACGACGGCGACACCATCGCGGACACGGACGACAAGTGCCCGATGAACGCCGAGGATCCCGACGGGTTCCAGGACACGGACGGCTGCCCGGACGACGACAACGACCAGGACGGCGTCGACGACTCGCACGACCAGTGCGGCGACAAGAAGGAAACCAAGAACGGGTTCAAGGACGACGACGGCTGCCCGGATGAGCCGGACCAGGACAGCGACGGCGTCGCCGACGCCAAGGACCAGTGCCCGGACAAGCCTGAGGACACCGACGGGTTCCAGGACACGGACGGCTGCCCGGATCCGGACAACGACGGCGACGGCATCCCGGACGAGGACGACGAGTGCGTCGACGAGCCCGAGACGAAGAACGGGATCACCGACACCGACGGGTGCCCGGACAAGGGCCCCGACGACCAGGACTCCGACGGCATCCCCGACAAGGCGGACAAGTGCCCCACGGAGCCCGAGGACAAGAACGGCATCAAGGACGACGACGGCTGCCCGGACGCGCTCGCGACGGTCACCGGCACGGAGATCGAGATCCGCGGGGTCATCAACTTCGCCAACAACGACACGAAGATCGTCGGCGCGAAGTCCTACGAGATCCTCGACGCCGTCGCCGCGATCATGAAGGAGCACACCGAGATCAAGCTGATCGAGGTGCAGGGCCACACCGACGGCCGCGGCAACGCCGACAAGAACATGAAGCTCTCCGATGGTCGCGCCGCGGCCTGCCGCGACTACCTCGTCTCGAAGGGCGTCGAGGCGACGCGATTCGAGGCGAAGGGCTACGGGCAGACCAAGCCCATCGCGGACAACAAGACCCAGAAGGGCCGCGACCAGAACCGTCGCGTCGAGTTCGCGATCGTCAAGAAGTAGGCCGATCGGCCCGCCGCGCCGTCGGCGGGCCTGAGCCGCAGGACTGGCGCGGCGCGTCGGTGCGCGTGGCGGCGCGTCACTCCGCGATCCGGCGGGATCCGGCGCAGCGTTCTTCCGGGGACCCGGGCGACGACGCGAAGTGTCGCGTGTCGCGCCCTGCGTCGCGCGGGCTGTGCGCAAGGGTGAGCGGCGGCCCACCCTGTGCGGCGAACGCCCACGAAACTGAAGGGACCGTGACGGCGGGGGGCGCGAGCCGACATTCCGATCAGTAAGCTCCGGGCTGCCCCGCCCATGCGCCGCCTTGCCCTCGCCCTGACGCTGGCCCTCGCGCTCGACGCGGGGGCCGCGCGGGCCGGCGCGAACGCCCAGGTGATGGCGGAGCGACTGGCGCAGGGACCGGACTTCCGGGTGCGCGTCCAGGCGGCGCTCGAGCTCGGCAAGCTCCCCGGCGATGCGTCCCGCGTGGCGCTCGAGCGCGCCCTCGACGACGAGAATGCCGCCGTCCGGGCAGCCGCGGCGGCGGGTCTGAAGGTGCTCGGCGATGCCCGCGCGACGGCGGCGCTGGAGGCGCACCGTTCCGACCCCTCGGCGCCGGTGCGCGCGCAGATCACCACGACCCTCGCCGCGCTCCGCGCCGCGCCCGCGTCCACCCCTGGCGCCGCTCCGCCGTCGGTCCTGGTCCAGCTCGGCAAGATCCGCTCGAGCGCACCGGCCACCTCGGGTCGCGTGCTCGACGCCGTGGAGCGCGTGTCGCGCGAGCAGCTCGTCGAGCTGCCCGGCGTCGCCCTCACCGGCGACGGGCCGGTGCCAGCCTCGCGGCGGAACCTTCCCGTGGTGATGCTGACCGGGCGGGTGAAGCAGCTCGAGGAGTCCCGGGTGGGCGGCAACGTCGTCTACTCGGCGAGCATCGAGTTCGTGCTCCACAAGATGCCGGGGCAGGCCATCAAGGGCGTGGTCTCCGGCTCGGCGCGGGCGACTGGCTCCGTCGCGGAGGCGGCTGACTCGCGCGCGAGGGAGGACCTGCTCCGCTCCGCGCTCGAGGCGGCGGTGGCGAGCGCCGTGAAGCGAGCGCCGCTCGCGCTCCGCGCCGCCATGGAGTGAGCCGCAGGCCGGCGCCGGCGCTTCCTTGCGCGCGGCGCGCGGTCTAAGAGCGGCGCGTCGTCTCATGCGCCGCCGCGTCCTGTTCGTCTCGAAGCCGATCGCCCTCCCGCTGCACGACGGGACGAAGTGCGTCGTGCGGGAGCTCGCGGCGGCTCTCGAGCGGCACCAGGCGGTGGTCATGACGACCCACGGCGCGACCGCCTCCGAGCTCGGTCTCCCGCGCGCGGAGCTCGCGGCCGTCTACCGCGACGCGGGGCGGTTCGCGCCGGCGCTCGCGGCGAACGCACGCGCGGCCCTGTGGCTC
>VGCB01000467.1 GCA_016870235.1 Actinomycetota bacterium
CGAGCCACCGCTGCACGTCGCGACGGGGGCCGCCGGGCTCGACGGCGAGGAAGGCGTCGAGCGGCGGCGCCGGCGGCGGCTCGATCCCCTCCTCCTCCAGCGCGATCGCGAGCCGTTCGAGCCCGGCGCCGAAACCGACGCCGGGGGTCGGCGGCCCGCCGATCTCCTCGACGAGGTAGTCGTAGCGGCCGCCGCCCGAGATCGTCGAGTTCTCGTTCGCCATCGGCCCGATGAACTCCCAGGTCGTGCGCGAGTAGTAGTCGAGGCCGCGGACGAGCGTCGGCACGAGCGTGTACCGGACGCCGGTCGCGTCGAGGTCGGCGCGGACGGTCGCGAACCGCTCGACGCACTCCTCGCAGAGGCTCTCCCCGATCGTTGGCGCCTCCGCGAGCGCCGCCTGCACGGGCGCCGGCTTGGTGGTGAGGTTGTCGAACACGCGGAGCGGGCTCGTGTCGGCCTTCGCGCGCGTGTCGTCGTCGAGCCGCGCGCGGTTCCGCCCGAGCCAGGCGGCGAGCGCCTCCAGGTACCGGGGCCGGCAGGCGCGGCAGCCGATCGAGTTGAGCTCGAGGTGGTAGCGCGTGACGCCGAGGCGGCGGAGGACGGTGTCGTAGAGCTGGATCAGCTCGGCGTCGATCGCGGGGTCGTCCGAGCCGATCGCCTCGACCGAGGCCTGCCAATGCTCGCGGTAGCGGCCACGGCCGGGCGCGCCGTACCGGTACATGGTCGCGATCGTGTAGAGCTTCTGCGGCTGCGGCTCGCGGTGCATCCCGTGCTCGGCGTACGCGCGGCAGATCGGGGCGGTGCCCTCCGGGCGCAGGGTCAGCGACCGGTGGCTGCGGTCGGAGAACGTGTACATCTCCTTCTGCACGATGTCGGAGCCCTCCCCCGACGTCCGCGCGAAGAGGGCCGTGTCCTCGAACACCGGCGTCTGGATCCGGCGGTAGCCGTAGAGCGCGCAGAGGCGCTCGATCTCGCCCGTGACCCGCTGCCAGGCGGGCATCTCGGCGGGGACGATGTCATGCGTCCCGCGCGGTCGCTCGATCTTCACGGCCTCAGCCTCGCTTCACGGCGGTCAGCCCTCGGCGGAGGCTGCCCGGGCGGCGCGGACGTCCTCGAGGAACGGGTTCCGCGCCAGCTCCTGCGCGAGCGTCGTCCGGGGCCCGTGCCCGGGATGGACGACCGTCTCGCCGGGATACGCGTCGACGAGGTCGCCGATCGAGCGCAGCAGCGCGGGCCAGTCGCCGCCGGGGATGTCGACGCGACCGACGGAGCCGGCGAACAGCACGTCGCCGGAAAGGAGGTGCCCGCCCGCGTAGAAGGAGAGATGGCCCGGCGAGTGCCCGGGCACGTGCCGCACCTCGAACACGACGCCGGCTGCCTCGACGGTCTCGCCGCCCTCGAGCAGGGTGTCGATGCTCGCAGGCCGGATCGTGAAGCCGGCAGGAGCGTACGCAGCGGGGTTCTCGATCGCGGGCAGGTCGCCCTTCGGCCCCCAGACCGGCGCACCCGTGCCCTCGGCGAGCTCGGCGAGCCCGAGAATGTGGTCGAAGTGGCCGTGGGTGACGAGGATGGCGGTGCAGCGCGCCCCGAGGGAGGCGAGATGCAGCCGGATCTCGGCGGCCGACCCGCTCGGGTCGACGACCGCCGCCTCGGCTGCGCCGCGCTCGGCGCGCACGACGTAGCAGTTGGTCGCGAGCGGGCCGAGCTCGAGCTGGTCGACGACGACGTCCACGGCGTCAGTCTAGTGCGGCGTCTCACAACCTCAGACAGGAAACCGTAGTCGTGGGACGCCGCACTACCATGCTTGCCTTCGTGCGGCCTCGTGGGCGCTGGAGCTACACGTCGGACGTTGTGAGAGGCCGCACGAGAGGCGCCTCCCGGGAGACCGGCCCGGAAGCCGCTCCCTACCGGCTGCGGCCGGCTCCCGCGCCTTTCGCGATCCGCTTCTGGTACATGCGGTAGGCGAAGCGGTCCATGTAGTAGCTCATGGGCACGAAGAGGAGGATGAGCGGGACCATCGTCAGGAGGGCTCCGACGACGTTACGCTCGCGCGAGGTCAGCAGCACGAAGATGAAGAAGATGGGCGCGAAGATGGCGGTGCGCTTGCCTGCCCGCTTCCACGAGGGCGGCTGCGGCACTCCTCGGCGCGGCGGCTCGCTCGCGCGGCTCTTGCTCGATCCGCTGCCCTTGACGCGGGGCGGCGGCGCAGCGGGCTTCAGCTCCGAGGACTCGAGGACGCGCTCGTTGCCCTCCTCGTCGATCTCGACGATCTCGATCCCGTGCCGCATCTCCTTCTCGCGCCGCTTCCGCTGCTTCTGGTTCGCCATGACGCAGATTATGCCCACGCGCGGGCGCCTCGGGAGGACGGCCCGAAGCGGACCGGGACACGCGCTGCGCGACGGCTTCCGGACCGGCAACACTCCTTTGCTCGACAGGTCGCCTTCAGGTCGGGAGGAGCCCGGCGGCGGCGAGCGCGAGCTCGACGACGGCCTCTGGCGGGAGCGTGTCGAGGAGCAGCGCCCGGGCGGCGGCGGCGAGGGTGCGCGCATCGGGCAGGTCGGCCTCGGAGGCGCCCGCGGCCCGCTGGACGACGCGCGCCGGCACGAGCCCGACGAGCTCGCCGCGAACCGGCGCGACGCCGCGGGCCGTTGCCTCTTCCCGGACCCGCGCGACGACGGCGTGGAGCGGTGCGGCGTCGACGTCGATCACGTTCATCGACACCTGGCTCGTGCCGGCGTGGGCGAGCGCGAGCCCGATCGCCTGCACCCCGGGCAGGCCGCCGCTCGAGGCGCGGACGGCCTCGGCGATCACCCGCGCGACGGCCGGGTCAGCGGTTGCGAGCTCGATGTTGAAGGCGACGAGCGGCGCCCGGGCTCCGACGATGGCGCC
>VGCB01000468.1 GCA_016870235.1 Actinomycetota bacterium
GGGCGGGCTCGCCGCGCTCGCCTGCCCCGTGACCGTCGTCGGCGACGCCCGCGAGCCGCGCGACTGCGCCGCCGCGGTCGCAGAGGGCCGCGAGGCGGCCGAGCAGATCAGACGACCGTGACCGGCTCCGCGACGACGCGCTGACCCCCGAACGTCGTGCCCGCGAGCAGGTACCCGAGCTCGTGGCCGAGATCCCCGCTCGCGAGCGTGACCGCCTCGTCCGCGGTCCGGACCCAGAGGAGGTCGACGGCGGCGAACACGGCCGGTATCCGTCCCTCGTGCGCGCCCGGGATCTCGAGCAGCTGCTCGTGCCGGAGCGCAACGCCGGACGCCGCGACGCGCTCGCGGTACGCGCCGCCGAGCAGCTCGAACAGCGCCTCGCGGGTGGAGCGCGGGTCGACGGGTAGGAAGGTGAGGAGCTTGACGGCACCCTCCGGCGCCGGGCGGTCGTCGAGGACGCGCCGCTCGGACAGCAGCATCAGGAAGCGCGTCTTGTCGACCAGCACCTTCTCGTCGGCCACGACCTGTGACCGGTAGTAGTCGGACGCGAACCCGGCGTCCATCGCCTCGAGCGAGTCGAACGAGATCTCCGAGCAGGCGTCGAAGCCCGCGTACGGAAAGAGCGGCCGCCCGTCCCGCAGGATCGCGTGGTTCTGGACGTAGCCGCGAACGCCCTCGATCGCACCGGCCAGCCCCGCGTGCTCGGACTTCCAATGCGCCTGGAAGCCCTCGTAGTCGAGCGTGGCCGCGCGCGGCGCCATCCCCAGGCGGACGATCATGGACCGAGCCTATTCGATCGAGGAGCCGGCCGCAGACTCCTGCGTCTGGCTTCAACGGACGCCGCGATCGAACCTCGGGAGTCAGGACAGAAGCCACGAATCCCGTGCACCTGCTGGGACAAGGTGTCGGCACGTCGTCAGCGCGTTCTATCCGGAAACCCTTACGGAGTACCCTGGCGGTAGACGCGTCGCCGCCGTGAACCAGGTCGCGCCCGCGTCCACGGAGCCGAAGACATCGCCCGAGGTCGCGCCGAAGTAGAGCTCCATCCCCGAGCCGCCGCCTTTGCCGTCGAAGGCCTGGCGGAGCACGGTCAGATACGCGTCGCCCGCCGGGAGCCCGTCCCCGCGCGGCGTCCACGTCGCGCCTGCATCCCGCGTCTCGTAGACGCGCACGCGCCCGTCGGGGGTGACGCGGTCCATGTCCGCCACGAGGGGGATCACGTATGCCGAGTCAGGATCGTCGGGATCGACGACGAGCGGGAAGCCGAAGTCGGAGGGCAGCCCGACACTGACGTCGACCCAGCTCTCCCCGGCGTCGTCCGAGCGGTAGACACCGCCGTGGAACTGAAGGAAGAGGCGCTCAGGACGGGCAGCGGACCGGTGCACGTTGTGGACGCAGAGCGTGAGCGTCTCCTCCCCGCGCGCCTCCTCGGGTAGGTAGCGCGGGACGATGCCCTTGTTCCCGTTGCGCCACGTCGCGCCGCCGTCCTCCGTCAACCAGATCCCGACGGCCGAGAGCGCGAGCGCGAGCCGTGCGGGATCGCCCGGCCAGGGCACGATCGAGTGGAGGCAGAGCCCGCCGCCGCCGGGCTGCCATTCCGGCCGTGTCGGCTGCTCTCAGAAGGGTCGATGCAACGACCACGTGAAACCGCCGTCGCGGCTCTCGAAGAGCACGCCGGGATCGCCGCCGGCGAACAGGAGGCCGTCCTCCTCGCCGGCGACCACGGTCCAGAGGCGCACGAGCGCTGCCTCGCCCTCGGGCAGCTCGACGCCCTTCGCCTGCTCCCACTCGCCGCGCGGATCGTCCGTCACCCACAGCTTCGGGCCGTAGAACTCCGACCCGGTTGCGGCGATCACCCGTCCACTCCGAGGATCGCGCATCGCGTAGTCGACCGGCTCGCCCGCGAACGACCGCGAGGTCACCTCGAAGCCGCCCGCGTCGCCCTCGAGGACGAACAGCCCCTTCTTCGTGCCGACGAGGATCTCGGTCATCTCAACCTCCGGTGATCGCGGGGAGGACGTGGATGCGGGCGTCGGCGCCGACCGGGCTCTCGAGCGCGCCGAGCTCGCCGTCGACGAAGACGTTGATGTGACGGCGGATCGCCCCCCGCTCGTCGAGGATCCAGCCGGCGAGCGCGGGATGGGCGCGCTCGAGCGCCTGCAGGGCGTCCGCCACCGTCGCTCCCTCGACCGGCACCTGCGACCGGCCGGCGAGCTCGGACAGAGGCGCGCGAAGCCTCACGACGGCCATCCGTCGATCCTATTCGACGAGTCCATGTCCGTTGGACGACGGAGCGCCCCGGAACTCATTGCTCAGCGCCGGTTGCGCCGCGATCCCGTCGAGCACCGCGTCGACGATCCGAGCGGCATCGTTCTTCCGGAGCGGCTCGGTGCTGAAGAGCAGGCGGTGATACACGGGCCCGAAGAGAAGCTCGTGGACGAGCTTCGGGTCGGTGCCCGGCCGGAGGTCGCGGCGGCGCACGCCCGCCTCGACGAGCCGCGTCGTCTCCTCGAGCCGCAGTCCGACGACCTTCTCACCGAAGGCCCCGGCCGATCAGACGGCGCGGGCGCGGGCGCGCCACTCGGCGAGCACCGCCTCGCACCCGGCCTGCGTTCCCGAGCAGGAGACGCCGGCCGCGAACGGCTCCTCCGCGCGCAGCAGCACGAGCCCGAGCTCGCCGCGATCGCTCCAGCGGACGAGCGACGGCGAGAGTCTCACCCGCGCGAGCGACGGAGGCAGTCGGCCGCAGGCGATTCCGACCGAGAGCGGTCGCGACTCCTTCGGGAAGAACGCGCAGACCCGGTCGAAGATGCACCCGACGCACGCGGGCTCGGTCCAGGCCGAGATCGTTGCGCTCGACGACTTCTCGCGCGAGGCGACGACGATC
>VGCB01000469.1 GCA_016870235.1 Actinomycetota bacterium
TGAGGATGGCGCCGCCGACGCCGCGGCCGCGGACGGCGGGATGCACGTAGCCGTCGGCGACGAGATCGCCGCCGCGGACGCCGTGCAGGCACGCGTAGCCGGCCGGGCGCCCCGCGACCTCGAGCAACCAGGCGTCCGCGCTGAGATCCAGGTCGTCCCACTCGCGCCGCAGGTCGTCGGCGCGCCAGTCGGTGCTGCCGACGGCGGCGGTGTCGGCGGCCTGGCAGAGGCCGAGGACGGTCTCGAGGTCATCCCGACCCGGCCGCCGGACGCTCATGTTCGCGCGGAGGAGGCCGCGGTGGTCGACGCTCGCGAGTCCCTCCACCACGGAGAGAGCGTACTGCCGCCGGGGCGCGGAGAGGGCGAGGACGAGCGCGAGGCCGGGCGCCTACCCGTCCCAGCGCTGCAGCACGATGCAGGCGTTGTGCCCGCCGAACCCGAAGGAGTTCGAGACGGCAATCCGGATCTCCTGCTCGCGCGGCTCGTTCGGGATGAAGTCGAGGTCGCACTCGGGATCCGGGTACTCGAGGTTGATCGTCGGCGGGAGGATCCCGCGACGGAGGGCGAGGATCGAGAAGATCGCCTCCACCGCACCGGCGGCGCCGAGGCAGTGACCGGTCGCGCCCTTCGTCGAGGAGATCGGGGTCGCGTACGCCTTCTCCTCGCCGAGCGCGCGCTTCAGCACCCGAGTCTCGCCCGCGTCCCCGGCGGGCGTCGACGTCCCGTGGGCGTTGATGTAGTCGACGTCGTCGGGCGCGATCCCCGCGTCGGCGAACGCCATGCGCATCGCGCGGGCCGGGTTGACGCCGGTCGGGTCGGGGTCGGAGACGTGATTCGCGTCGGAGGAGACGCCGTAGCCGAGCAGCTCCGCGTAGATCGTGGCGCCGCGCGCCTTCGCGTGCTCGAGCTCCTCGAGCACGACCATCGCCGACGCCTCGGCCATCACGAACCCGTCGCGCTCGAGGTCGAATGGCCGCGAGCCGCGCTTGGGGTCGTCGTTACGACGCGAGATCGCCCGCATCGCGCCGAAGCCGGCGATGCCGACGGTCGAGATCGGCGCCTCCGTGCCGCCGCACACCATCACGTCGGCGCGGTCGAGCCGGATCGCGTCGAGGCCGTCGCCGATCGCCATGTTCGAGGCGGCGCAGGCAGTGCACTCGGAGAGGAGCGGACCGCGCGTCCCGAGCTCCATCGACACCCAGCCGGCGCCGAGGTTGGGGATGATCTGCACGATCGAGAACGGGCTGACGCGATCCGGGCCCTTCTCGAGCAGCTGGTCATGGCAGGTCTCGAACGACTTGAGGCCGCCGATCCCGGTCGCGACCGCGGCGCCGACGCGCTCCGCCTCCGCGGCGATGTCGAGCCGGCAGTCGGCTGCCGCCTGCTTGGCGGCGGCGAGCGCGAGGTGCGTGTAGCGATCCATCCGCCGCGAGGACTTGTGGTCGATCCAGTCGGTCGGCTCGAAGTCCTTCACCTCACAGGCGAAGTTGACCGGGTACCCGGTCGTGTCGAACTGGGTGATCGGGCCGGCGCCGGACTCGCCGGCCAGCAGCGCCGACCACGTCGACTCGACGTCGTTCCCGAGCGGGGTCACCATTCCCATGCCGGTGATGACCACCCGGCGCCTGCCATTCGCTCCGCTCACGGTCGCAGGCTACATTCCGAGGCCGCCGTCGACCTGGACGACGGCGCCGGTGACGAACGAGGACTCGTCGGCGCAGAGGAACCGGACGGCGCCGGCCACGTCGGGGGCTTCGCCGAGCCGGCCGAGCGGCGTGTTCGCGAGCATCGCCTCCCTCGCCTCCTCGGGCAGCACGTCGGTCAGCTGCGTCTGCACGTACCCGGGAGCGACGACGTTCGCGCGCACGTTGCGACTCCCGAGCTCGCGGGCGAGGGACTTCGTGAGGCCGATGATCCCGGCCTTCGAGGCCGCGTAGTTGACCTGTCCCGGATTGCCGTGGAGGCCGACGACGGAGGAGACGTTGACGATCGCGCCCGCGCGCCTGCGCATCATCCCCCGGGCAGCCGCCCGGCAGGTGTAGAAGACCGAGGAGAGGTTCGTGTCGATGACGGTCCGCCAGTCGTCGTCGGACATGCGGGCGAGCAGGCCGTCGCGCGTGAGCCCGGCGTTGTTGACGAGGATGTCGAGGTCGCCCGCCGCCTCGACGAGCGCCGCTGCCGACGCCGGATCGGAGACGTCGGCCTGGACGGCGCGGCCGCCGATCTCGGCCGCAACGGCCTCCGCCTCCTCGGCGCCCGTGCGGTAGCCCACGACGACGCTCGCTCCGGCCCGGCCGAGCTCGACGGCGATCGCTCGCCCGATGCCCCTCGAGGCGCCGGTGACGAGCGCCGTCTTGCCCTCGAGCGAGCAGAAGGTCATGAGCGCGCGAGCGCCTGCTTCGCCTTCTCGAGGCTCGCGAGGTCGTTGACCGAGATCGCCTTCACGCTCCGGTCGATCCGCTTGACGAGCCCGGAGAGGACGTTGCCCGGGCCCACCTCCACGAACGTGGTGACGCCCGCGGAGACGAGCTCCCGCGCGGCCTGGGTGAACCGGACGGGCGCCGTCAGCTGGTCTTCGAGGAGGGCGGCGATCCGCTGCGCCGGCTCGATCTTGGCCGTCACCGTCGACATGAACGGCGCCACCGGCTCCGAGAAGAGCACCTTCTGGATCGCCGGGCGCAGCCGCTCGGCCGCCTTGCCCACGAGCGGGCTGTGGAAGGCGCCCGAGACCTTGAGCCGGATCGCTCGTCGGGCGCCGAGGCCTTCGGCCTCGGCGCAGCACTCCTCCACGGCCGGCGTCTCGCCGGAGACGACGATCTGCCCGGGGCAGTTGTAGTTCGCTGGCCAGACCCCGAGGATCTTGCGGCAGAGGATCT
>VGCB01000470.1 GCA_016870235.1 Actinomycetota bacterium
GACTTCTTCACCGAGTTCGAGCGCGTGCCCGAGACGATCGTGGAGCCGGACGGGCAGGAGGTCGAGGCGGCGCCCGTGCTGCTCGACTCCTACTGGCAGACGACCCACGGGCGCGAGACGACGAAGGCCGGGAGCTAGGGAGGAGCCATGTTCGACGCATTCCCGTTCAACGAGTGGAGCGACAAGATCGCGGACTTCTGGACGTTCGGCGGCGCCGAGTCGACCGGAACGTGGATCATGACCGCGCTCGGCTTCGCGGTGTGCATGATCTCGTTCGTCCTCTTCATCCGGCTCGAGAACCGGAAGCTCGATCACCAGGCCGAGGTGCTTCGCGCGACCGGAGCGCTCGACCGTCCGCCCGACGCCCCCGCCGCGACCGAGTAGCCAGGAGACACGAAGATGGCCAGAAAGCAGATCGACTTCCCGCCGCTTCAGAAGGAGGACTCGCGGGTCGCTCCGTTCATGCTCGCGCTCTCGATCCTCTGCATCATCGTCGTGGTCGTGATCCTCGTCACCGATCTCGACGGGCCGTTCATCGGCCCGTGGGGGTAGCAGTCCGGGCGGTACTGTAGGGGGATTCGATGGCGAGGCTCTACCTCCATTGCGCGATCTGCGATCGCAAGCAAGCGGACGGGCTGATCTCCGGCGCCGCATGGGGTCGCGTCGAGATGGCGAGCCAGGCGCTCGCCGGCGCGACGCTGCGCGTCTGCCCGACCTGCATCCAGCGGCACGATGATTGGCACGACCGCGTCGCGAGCGCGCTCGCGCCTCCGGGAGGCAGCGGACACGCCAGTCCGTAGTGCCTTCGGATGCGGCGCCCGGGCCGCGAAAGCACGATCCGCCCACACACCCGAGGAGGCACGATGGGAACCATCGTCGTCGCGTTCGACGAGTCCGAGCCAGCAGGCCGCGCGCTCGAACGCGGAATCGATCTCGCCCGGCGGTACGAGGATCGGTTGGTCGTCACGAGCGTCCGCCCCGTCGTGATCGGCGCCTTCGACGGCGCGCCGGGGCCCGAGCTCGTCGCCGCCGGTGAGAAGGTCGCCGCCGCCGGCGTCCCGTTCACGCTTGTGGAGGCGGCCGGCGACCCCGGCCAGGCGATCGTGGAGGTGGCCGACGGGCACGAGGCGCAGCTCATCGTCGTCGGCACCCGCGAGCCGAGCCTCGTCGAGCGCGTGCTCGGCATGAGCGTCAGCGAGGGCGTCCAACGCCGCGCCCGCTGCGACGTCCTGATCGTGCACTGATTCCTATTGCCGCATGCTCGCGCGTCTGCTGGGGTGGCAGGACCGAGGTAGCAGACGCGCGAGCCTGCGGATCCTGAAGCCGGGAACCTGCGGTTCCCTGGGACCCCTCCCTTGCGATCGGGTCTGGCACCGTGCCCCACGGCCTCCGCGTCTGGCTTCAGCCAGACGCGTCTGCAGGAACACGGCAGTCTCCGCGGGATCGGGCTTCGGCGCTCTGACGCCCTGGTGAACGACGGCGTGCGTCGGGTCGCGTCTGGCTGAAGCCAGACGCGGAAGGGCAAGGTGCAGGACACAAATGCAGGAGGGGTTCCCTAGGGGAACTTCGTTCCCCTGGCTTCAGGATCCGGGTGTGCGCGCGTCTGCTACCTCACGTCCCACACCCAGCAGACGCGCGCACACCCGGCAAACCAACACAGCGGGGCCGTGTTGTCGCGCGTCCGGTACGTCGGTCCCTCACTCCACCGGACGCGCGAGAACACGGCCAAGCATGCAAATCAAAACAGCCCGACGACCTCGCCGTCCGCGGTCACGTCGATGTCGAAGGCGGCGGGGGAGGGGCCGAGACCGGGCATCTGGAGCATCTCGCCGAGGAGGGGGACGAGCATGCCGGCGCCGGTATAGGCGCGGATGTCGCGGATCGGGACGACGAACCCGCTCGGGCGGTTGACCAGCGCGGGGTCGTGGGAGAGCGAGAGGTGCGTCTTCGCCATGCAGATCGGGAAGTGGGAGATGCCCTGGCGGTCGTAGCGGTCGATCGCGGCGAGCGCGGCCGGGGAGAGGTCGATGCCGTCGGCCCCGTACATGACCCGCGCGACCGTCGCGATCTTCTGGTCGATCGGGTCGTCGTCGCGGTAGAGGAGCCGGAAGTCGGACGGCTCCTCGGCGGCGGCGGCGACGACCTCGGCCAGCTCGGTGGCGCCGTCGCCGCCGCGTCCGAAGCCGTCGTGGACGGCGGCGCCGAACGCGCCGGCCCCGAGCGAGAGCCGGCGGACGAGCTCGAGGAGCGCCGGGTCGTCGTCCGCGCGCGTGTTGACCGCGACCACGGGCTGGATCCCGAACGCGCGCACGTTCTCGATGTGCTTCGCGAGGTTCGCGGCGCCGGACTCCACCTCGCGCGCCATCTGCGCGGTGTCCGCGGTGGTGCGCCAGTCGCCGCCGCCGTGGTGGCGGAGCGCCCGCACGGTGGTGACGACCACGACGACGTGGGGTCGCAGGCTGCCGACGCGGCAGACAACGTTCATGAACTTCTCCATCCCGAGGTCGGACGCGAACCCGGACTCGGTGATCAGGAGGTCGCCGAGCTTGAGGCCGATGCGGTCGGCGATGATCGAGTTGTTGCCGTGCGCGATGTTCGCGAAGGGCCCGGCGTGCATCAGGCAGGGCTGGCCCTCGAGCGTCTGCACGAGGTTGGGCTTGAGCGCCTCGCGCAGCAGCACGGCCATCGAGCCGGCAGCGCGGATCTCTTCCGCCGTCACGGGGTCGCCGCTCGCCGTGTAGCCGACGGTGATCGCGCCGAGGCGCCGCCGCAGATCGGCAGGGTCGCTTGCGAGCGCGAGGATCGCCATCACCTCGCTGGCGGCCGTGATGTCGAAGCCGGACTCCGCGGGGACGCCGTTCTTGCGCCCG
>VGCB01000471.1 GCA_016870235.1 Actinomycetota bacterium
TCACCCCGACCACCCGACGATCGAGCACGAGCTCCTCCGCTACATCGACCGGCGAAACCACCACCGCCACGACCCCAAACTCCGCCGCGCCGAGAAACGAGGCTGCTTTCACTGAAGGGGCACTAGTGGGCCTGGCCGTGTTCTCGCGCGTCCGGTGGGTTGAGGGACCGAGGTACCAGACGCGCTGTGTTGGTTTGCCGGGTGTGCGCGCGTCTGCTGGGCGAGGGACCGAGGTAGCAGACGCTCGTACACCCGGATCCTGAAGCCAGGGGAACGGGGTTCCGCTGTTGTTGATTGCCTGCCTGGCCGTGTTCTCGCGCGCCTGGTGGGTGAGGGACCGACGTACCAGACGCGCGAGAACACGGCCCCGCTCGAATAGGGCTGGGGCTCGGGTTCGAGCGATTCGTTTCCTGAAGCCAGGGGAACGAAGTTCCCCTTGGGAACCCCTCCCTTGCTCTGGATTCACTGTGGCGGGGGTGTTCGCGGAGCCGTCCGACTGAAGTCGGACGGGGGAGGGAAACGACTACCTCGGACTCCCGCGTCTGGCTTCAGTTCAGCCAGACGCGAACGACGGACGCCGCGATTCACCACGGAGCTCAGACCTCGAGGTCGGATCCCGTGCAGGTTGCCTTCTTCCTGCAGGCGCGTCTGGCTGAAGCCAGACGCGGAGAAGCGGTTGGCACGGTGCGAGACTCGATCTCGAGGGAGGGGTCCCAGGGAACCGGAGGTTCCCGGCTTCAGGATCCGAGCTCTCTCGCGTCTGCTACCTGCCGTCCCTCGCCCAGCAGGCGCGAGAGAGCTCGGGAAATATCACAGCCGGCCGGCGTCGACGATCCGTTGCAGGAACTGCCGCGTCCGCTCGGCCTCGGGGGCGCCGAAGATCTGCTCGGGTGGGCCTTCCTCGAGGATCCTGCCGGCGTGGAGGAAGCAAACGCGGTTCGCGACGTCGCGGGCGAACCCCATCTCGTGCGTCGCGATCACCATCGTCATCCCGCCGGCGGCGAGCTCGCGCACGACGTCGAGCACCTCGGCCACGAGCTCGGGGTCGAGCGCGCTCGTGACCTCGTCGAGGAGGAGAAGCCGCGGCTGCATCGCGAGCGCGCGCACGATCGCGACCCGCTGCTGCTGCCCGCCCGAGAGCCGGTCGGGGTACTCGCGGCGCTTGTCTGCGAGACCGAAGCGCTCGAGCAGCTCGTCCGCGCGCGCCTCGGCGTCGGCGCGCGAGAGACCGAGCGCCTTCCGCGGCCCGAGGGTGACGTTGCCCAGCACGCTCATGTGCGGGAACAGGTTGAACGACTGGAAGACGATCCCGATCTGCCGTCGGATCCGGTCGACGTCGACGCCGCGGGCGGTGATCTCCTCGCCGCCGACGACGATCCGGCCGCCGTCGATCGGCTCGAGCAGGTTGACGCAGCGCAGGAGCGTGGACTTGCCCGAGCCCGACGCGCCGATCAGGCACACGACCTCGTGTTCCGCGACGCGCAGGTCGATCCCCTGCAGCACGCGCAGCTCGCCGAACGACTTCTCGACCCCCTCGATCGCCAGTGCCTCGCTCATGCGAGCCGGCCTGCCTGGCGCCGCCGTGCCTCACGCGCGACGAGCCAGTCCGTGAAGCGGGCGAGCGGGATCGTGAGGAGGACGAAGAGGGTGGCGGCCACGAGATAGGGCGTGCCGTTGAAGGTCGCGGAGTTGATGATCTGCGTCTGCTTGAACGCCTCGACGACGCCGAGCGTTCCGACCAGTGCCGTGTCCTTCTGCAGGCCGATGAAGTCGTTGAGAAGCGGAGGGATCACGCGGCGCACGGCCTGGGGTAGAACGACGAAGCGCAGTGCCTTCCAGCGCGACAGCCCGAGCGAGCGTGCCGCCGCCTCCTGGCTCGAGTGGACGGACGCGATGCCGGCGCGATAGACCTCCGACACGTATGCCGTGTAGACGAGCACGAGCGCCACGACTGCCCAGAAGAACTGCGACTGCGGGACCCAGTCGATCCCGAGTGCCGGCATGCCGAATCCGAGCATGACGACGACGAGGATCGTGGGGAGAGCGCGGAACAGGTCGGCGTACAGGACAGCCAGGGCGCGAAGCGGAAAGAACGCCGGGCCGGGCAGGCTCCGCAGGACAGCGAGGAGAAGTGCGGCCGGCAGGATGAATGCCTCCGCGATCAGGAAGAGCTTGACGTTCACCCAGAAGGCGCTCGCAATCTCAGGAAACGAGTCGCGGTAGAGGCCCCAGTCGAAGAAGTACGCCTTGAACTCGCTCCAGCCGGGCGAGCGGGTGACGACGAGGACGATGGCCGTGACGAAGACCGCCGTCGAGAGCAGGGCGATGCCGACGGCCCGCGCCTCCGGGGAGAGGCGGGCCGTCGGCGAGCCCAGGATCCGTGAGCGGCGGTCGCCGTTCAGCGCGCGACTACTTCAGGTCGAGCGGCCCGAGCGCGTCGCGACGCTGCTTCTCGGTCTCTATCGCGACGACGGCGGCATCGACTACGTGGGATCCGCGGCGGTGGCGGCGTCGCGCGCGAACGAGATCGCCGGGCTCGTGACGCCGCTGCTCGAAGACGCGCCGGAGCGGCGGTTCTCGGAGCCGAACCGCCCTCGACGGCGAGATCGTGATCACACGCGACGGCGCCGTCGACTTCGACGCGATGCAGATGCGGCTGCATCCCGCGCAGAGCCGGATCGACCGGCTGGCCGGAGAGATCCCCGCCCGCTTCATTGCCTTCGACCTGGGAGATTCGAGGAGTCGATCGCGAGCCACGTCTGCTGCAGCTTCGCGATCGTGCCGTTGGCGGTGAGCGCGTCGATCGCCTTGTTGACGCAGCCGACGAGCGGGTTGCCCTTCTCGAGCACGAGGCCGAACCGC
>VGCB01000472.1 GCA_016870235.1 Actinomycetota bacterium
CCGCGATCGGTCGCGCGGGGCTCGTGCTGACGGGCGAAGGGAAGCTCGACGCCACCTCGTTCGCGGGCAAGGTCGCGGGACACGTGGTCGGCCGCGCCCGCGCTCTCGGCGTCCCCGTCGGCGTCGTCGCCGGGATCGTCGAGAGCGGACCGGCGCCCGCCGACCTGCCGGTCGAGTCGCTCGTGGCGCTCGCCGACTCGCTCGAGGAGGCGGAGAGGGAGGCCGCGGCGCTGACCGCCCGCGCCGCGGAGGCTCTCGTCTCGCGCCTCTGCCCGACGTAAGGGCCGCGGCGGGGGCTGCCCGGGCCTCAGCTCTCCCCGGCAGCGTGACCCTCGTGCAGGTGGCGCCACTCGGGCCATTCGCGGGCCATCTGACGGACGTGACCCTCCGCCTCGTCGGTCGCGTTGCACCCGAGATGCGCGAGGATCGCGTCGCTTCCCTCGACGACGGTGCCGCCGTCGACGAGCGTCGGGATCGAGCGCGTGCCCGTGGCGGCCTCCATCGCATCGCGCTCGGTGCGGACGAGCGGGACCTGGCGGGCGACGAACGGCAGGCCGAGCTCGGTCAGCCGCAGCCGCACCCGATGGGAGTACGGGCACCACTCGGCCTGCCAGAGCTCCAGCACGAGAGGCAGCGTGCCACAGACCCGCGGTCGGGCGTACGCCGCGCCGCGCCGCGTGCACGCAACACTTTCGGAACGAACCTGGAGCACTTCCGTTGCACTTCGCCGCGTACGGTGGCGTCATGGCGGACGTCAGCACACCCTGGGGACGGGCAACGGCGGTGGCGGAGCTCACGCTGCCGCCACGGCGAGACGGGGGCAGCGGGAGCGTGCCGGTCGTCCAGCTCCTCCGGACGCGGGAGGGCGAGGAGCTCGTTCGCTTCGCCTACACGACCGACGGGGTCGTCCGGCGCGGCCCGGTCACGGTCCGCGTGCGCGACCTCGCACGGGCGCGAAAGGCGCTCGACCGGGTACCCGAGCTGAGGAGGGCGATCGTGGGCGAGTGACGAGACGTCGGTCAGGCCGCCGCGGGTAGAAGGGCCCGTGGGCGAGCTCGAGCGTCAGCGCACCGCGCTCGCACGCCGATCGCGGGCGGCAGCGATCAGCCCGGCGAGGACCGGCACGCCCCCGACGGGGCCGAGGAGCGGGTCGACCGCGTGCTCGGGGTGCGGCATCATCCCGACGACGTTGCCGGCGGCGTTCGACACGCCGGCGACCCGGGCGAGCGAGCCGTTCACGTCGTCCGCGTAGCGAAGGACGATCCGGCCGCTCTGCTCGAGCTCGGAGAGGTATGCCTCATCGACGAACCAGTTCCCCTCACCGTGCTTCACGGGCATGGAGAGGCGGTCGCCTGCTCGCAGCTCGGCGCCGAACGGGCTCCCGTCCCGCTCGACGACGAGCGTGACGTCGCGACACACGTACTCCTGCTGCCGGTTCATGCGAAGCGCGCCCGGGAGCAGACGCGCCTCGCACAGGATCTGGAACCCGTTGCAGACCCCGAGGACAGGGCCGCCGTCCGCCGCGAACGCGCGGACCTCGTCCATGATCGCCGCGTGGCTCGCGATCGCGCCACAGCGCAGGTAGTCGCCGTAGGAGAAGCCCCCGGGCAGCACGACCGCCGCCGTCGCGGGCGGAAGCTCGACGTCCGCATGCCAGACGGCGACAGCCTCGGCGCCGAGGACAGCGAGGGCGAGGCGCATGTCGCCGTCGTCGAGCGACCCGGGGAACGTGACGACCGCGACCCTGGGCCGATGCGCGGGATCGCTCACGCCGCACCGCCCTCGATCTCGATCGTGAAGGACTCGATCAAGGGGTTGGCGAGCAGCTCGTTCGCCATGCGCTCGAGCTGCGCTCGAGCCTCGCGCGCGTCGCCGGCCTCGAGCTCGACGTCGACGACCCGCCCCACGCGTGCGCGGGCGACGCCGTAGCCGAGCTTGCGCAGCGACTCCTCGACGGCCTGGCCCTGGGGGTCGAGAATGCCCTGCTTGGGACGGACGAGCACGGTCGCCTTCACAGCACCACCTCGGGGTCGTCGATGTATGCGGAGAACGGGATGCCGGTGAGCCGCTCGAACGCCTCGACGTAGCGGCTGCGGGTCCCGGCGACGACGTCGTCGGGAAGCTCGGGCCCCGGCGGGGTGCGATCCCAGCCCGTCGACAGGCAGTAGTCGCGCACGAACTGCTTGTCGAACGAGGGCTGGGGTCCGCCGGGCGCATAGCCGTCCGCCGGCCAGAAGCGGGAGGAGTCGGGCGTCAGCGCCTCGTCGCCGAGGGTGACCACGCCGTCCTCGTCGACGCCGAGCTCGAACTTCGTGTCGGCGAGGACGATCCCCCGCGCCTCCGCGTGCGCAGCCGCGAACGCGTAGAGCCGCACGGCCGCGTCGCGGGCGGCCGCGAAGAGATCGGAGCCGCAGAGCGCGGCGGCCTCCTCCTCGGAGATGTTCAGGTCGTGCCCCTCGGACGCCTTCGTCGCGGGCGTGACGATCGGCGCCGGCAGCCGCTCGGACTCTCGCAGCCCGGGTGCGAGCACGCGGCCGCAGACGGCACCGGTCGCCTGGTAGTCCACCCAGCCGGAGCCGGCGAGGTAGCCGCGGACGACGACCTCGACAGGCAGCATCTCGAGGCGTCGGCAGACGGTCGTCCGTCCGTCGGCGCCGAGCTCGAGCAGGTGGTTGCCGACGATCTCGCGCGTCCGCGAGAACCAGAAGGCGGAGAGGCCCGTGAGCACGCGGCCCTTGTCGGGGATCGGCGTCGGCAGGATGACGTCGAAGGTCGAGATCCGGTCCGAGGCGACGAGCTCGAGCCGATCGGCCCCGAGCGCGTAGATCTCCCGCACCTTGC
>VGCB01000473.1 GCA_016870235.1 Actinomycetota bacterium
ACGGCCTCCTGGCCGACGAGGTCGGAGAAGCTCCGCGGCCGGTACGTGCGGTAGAGGGCGGTCACGGGACGATTGTCGCAGGAATCGACCACGCCGAGGCTTCGGAATCCCCCTCCCTCGGTCGGGGGATAGGTACGCTTACGCCTTCAACCCAGGACGAGTGCACGAAGTCGCAGTTCTGCGTCTCGTTCCTTGTTCGAGTACGCAGGAGGAAGTGACGATGGCTACCGGAGTCGTCAAGTGGTTCAGCGACGAGAAGGGCTACGGGTTCATCACCCCCGACGGTGGTGGCAAGGACCTCTTCGTGCACCACACCGGCATCGAGGGCGTCGGCTTCAAGTCCCTCAACGAGGGTGACAAGGTGGAGTTCGAGGCGACGGAGGGGCAGAAGGGGCCCCAGGCCACGAACGTCCGAACCGTCGCCTAGTGGGGTCGCTCACCAGGAGCGGCCGCTGATGGCCGTCGACGACGAGAAGGTCGAGTTCGAGGGCGAGGTGACGGAAGCGCTGCGCAACGGCACCTTCCGGATCGCGCTCGACAACGGGCACGAGGCGCTCGGATACACGGCCGGGAAGATGCGGAAGTTCCGGATCCGCATCCTGCCCGGTGATCGGGTCCGGGTCGAGCTCTCGCCGTACGACCTGACGCGGGGACGCATCACCTACAGGCATCGCTGATCCGCGCGTACGGCGCCCCGGCGCCGTACGCACGACCATCCGCGAGAGCCTTGACAGCAGCGGCTCGGTGGCGTACGACCACTGGGTGACGCTCGCCTACGCGCACGGAGCCTGCGACGTCCCGCTTCGCGGCGAGACGATCGGCGAGGCGTGGCGGTCCGCCGTCGCCGGGCATGGCTCGCGGGACGCACTCGTCGTCCGGCATCAGGGCATCCGGTGGACGTACGAGGAGCTCGACGGTCAGGTGGAGCGGTGCGCCCGCGCTCTCCTCGCTGCCGACGTGGCCAAGGGCGACCGCGTGGGGATCTGGTCGCCGAACAACGCGGAGTGGGTCGTCCTCCAGCTCGCGACCGCCAGGGTCGGCGCCATCCTCGTCAACGTCAACCCGTCCTACCGCGCGCGGGAGCTCGAGCACGCGCTCGGCCACGCCGGCTGCTGCCTGCTGCTCCACGCCCCTGGCTTCAAAGGCGTCGACTACCGGGAGGTGCTGGCTGCCGTCGGCTCGCCGCCGCCGGCGATCGGTCTCGACGACGGCTGGGAGCGCTTCCTCGGACGAGCGGGGGAGGTCGCCGGGGAGGCGCTTGACGCTCGTGAAGCCGAGCTCGGCTTCGACGACCCGATCAACATCCAGTTCACCTCCGGTACGACGGGCCTGCCGAAGGGCGCGACGCTCTCGCACCACAACATCCTCAACAACGGCTTCTTCATCGGCGAGACGCTGGCGTATACGCCGGAGGATCGGGTCTGCGTTCCCGTGCCGTTCTACCACTGCTTCGGGATGGTGCTCGGGAACGTCGCGATCCTGACGCACGGCGCGTGCATCGTCGTCCCCTCCGAGTCGTTCGATCCCCGAGCCACGGTCGACGCCGTGGTCGAGGAGCGATGCACGTCGCTCTATGGGGTGCCGACCATGTTCATCGCAATGCTCGCCGACCCTGCGTCCCCCGAAGCCGATCTCTCGTCGCTTCGCACCGGGATCATGGCCGGCTCGGCCTGTCCGATGGAGCTGATGAAGCGCGTCGGGACCGAGATGCACATGGACGAGGTGACGATCTGCTACGGCATGACCGAGACCTCCCCGGTGTCGGCGCAGACGCAGCGCGACGATCCCGTCGAGAAGCGGGTCGGCACGGTCGGCCGGGTGCACCCGCACGTGGAGGTCAAGATCGCTGACGCCGCCACCGGCCGCACGCTTGGTCGCGGCGAGCCGGGGGAGCTCTGCACGCGCGGCTACTCCGTCATGCTCGGGTACTGGGACGACGAGGCCGCGACCCGGGAGGCGATCGACGCCGCGGGGTGGATGCACACGGGGGACCTCGCGGTGATGGACGACGACGGCTATATCCGCATCGTGGGCCGGATCAAGGACATGATCATCCGCGGCGGCGAGAACATCTCCCCGCGTGAGATCGAGGAGCTGCTCTACACCCATCCTGCGGTCGCCGACGTCCAGGTGATCGGCGTGCCTGACGAGCGCTACGGCGAGATCGTGTGTGCGTGGGTCGTCCGCGAGCCCGGTGCCGATCTCGACGAGGAGTCGGTCAGGCAGTTCTGCCGCGAGCGTGTCGCGCGCTTCAAGGTGCCTGCGATCGTCCGCTTCGTCGACGGCTTTCCGATGACGGTGACCGGGAAGATCCAGAAGTTCCGGATGCGCGAGGAGGAGATCGCGCGCCTGGGCGCCGCGTCGTAGCCGCGACTGCGGCCTCAGACGGCGTTCGCCGAACGCTCGTCCGTCGAGGCCGCGGTCACCGATCGACCGCCTGCCCGTGACGCCGTGCTGCGAGCGGGTCGCACGAGCGCCCGGAGGCGGCTGGCTTGCCGGCGGCGACGCACACGTTCGATCGAGGCGGCTCGCCCCTCCCGCCGCCGGCCGAACCTCGTTGCTATTGCGACCGAACCGCAGGAGCGTTCGGGACGAACAAGGCGCACCACCACTGGTTCGGAGCGGAAGGGAGCAGCATGGCGACAGCGATTTCGGCTCATCGGCACGTGGCGCGAGATGTCACCGATGCTCTGGCGGTCGTCCGCGAGCATGGGTATACGCCTTTGTATGTTAACTTTGCATGCTAGACTAGTGGTCTTGTGCGAGTCGTAAGGTTTCGTCCCCTGCTCCTCGTAGCGGCGCTGCTGGTTGCGGTGGGGATCGGGGGCGCGCATGCGGCGC
>VGCB01000474.1 GCA_016870235.1 Actinomycetota bacterium
CGCTCCCGTTCAGCCCGTGCAGTGCCTCGCCGTCCCAGATCAGGGCGAACGCATCGCCTCCGGGGCCGTTCTCCGTGGGCTCGGCGACGGTGAGCACGGCCGCGGCTACGAGCGCGGCGTCGACGGCGTTCCCGCCACGGGCGAGAGCCTGAAGCCCAGCCTGCGTTGCCTGTGGGTGACTCGCGGCGACCATGCAGTCCGCCGCGACCGCGGGCATCCGCCGCCAGCCGCTTCCTTCTGCCGCCCCCGCGCGAAACATCCGCCCGAAATCGAGCTCCATCGGCCGATCTTCTCGGGTTCGAGCCGGGGTGTCGATCACGTCGATCATTGACCCGATCAAGGAGGCCTCGCCGCCGCGCGAGCAGGCGCGTCAGCCGGATTCACGAGCCGCAGCGATGCGCGACGACAGGGATCTCGAGCTCGGGGACCTCGACGCCTTCCGCGAGGATCGAATGGCACTCGGGGCAGGCGAGAGCACCGGCGAAGCGCATCACGAACTCGCCGCAGACCGGGCACTCGAGGCTCACGCCGCGGATGAGCGCGAGCAGTTCGTGATCGAGCGTCCGGGCAAGCGGCGAGACGGTCATCGCGCACTCACCGGAGGCTCCGGAAGACGCCGACGACACGGCCGAGGATCTTGACGTGGCTCGCGTAGATCGGTTCGAGCGAGCTGTTCTCCGGCTGGAGTCGGACACGGCCGTCAAGCTCCCGGTAGAAGGTCTTGACGGTGGCTTCGTCGGCGCCTTCGTCATCGCCTGCGAGGGCGACCACGATCTCGCCGTTCCGGGCTTCGTCTCGCTGCTCGATGACGAGCACGTCGCCGTCGAGGATTCCCGCGCCGATCATCGAGTCGCCGGAGACCCTGAGGAGGAAGTCCGCGTTCCGACCGAGCGGCTCGGGCACGGCAAGGACGTCTGCGACGTTCTCTTCGGCGAGGAGCGGGGCGCCGGCCGCGACCCGTCCCAGCAGCGGCAGGCGCGGGACGTCGTCGGATGCTGTGGCAAGGGGCGGCGTCGTGGTCTCGACGCGCCGATGGCCGATCAGCTCGATCGCTCGTGGCTTCGTCGGATCGCGGCGGATCAGGCCTGCCCGCTCGATGTTCGCGAGGTGCGCGTGCACGGTCGAGGGCGATGCGAGCCCGACCTCCTCGCCGATCTCGCGGACGGTCGGCGGGTAGCCGTGACGCTCGACGTAGGTGACGAGGAACTGCCAGATCTGCTGCTGTCGCGCCGTGAGCACGGTGGTCTGCACGATGTCGAGCCTCCCGAGATGTCGTGTCGAACGTATGTTCGTCATTGAAGCGTAGATCCCTTTCCGGACGGAGTCAATCCCGGCCGTGGCGATCGGCACCGAGACGGGGTAGGTTGGGCTCATGTCCTCTCACCAGGCTCCGAGCGCACCTCCCGACGTCGTCGACGACGAGGGGCCGCGCGACCTCGTCAGCAGGGCGATCACCTGGCTCATCGGGCTCGTCGCCGTCGTCGTCCTCGTCGTCGTCGCCTCGGCGTTCCTGCCCCGCTGGTGGGCGCAGCGGATCGGCGACCAGGTCAACGGCAGCATGGTCGGCGGGATCGGCCTCGGGCTCTTCTACGGGTTCGTGTTCGTTGCGCTGCCGCTCCTCGTCCTCCGGCTCGCCTTCCGTCGGGGGCGATCGTGGCGGTTCCGACTCTGGATGCTCGCGATCGCACTCCTGCTCGCGACGCCGAACCTGCTCACGCTCTCGATCGTCGTCGGGAGCGGGAACGCGGCCCATGCAGGCGACCGCATCCTCGACGTGGAGGGGCCGGGCTTCCGCTACGCGACGGTCGGCGGCGCGCTGGCGGCGGCAGCGCTCTTCCTCTGGATCGAGCACCTCGTCCGCTCCCGGCGCCGCACGCGACAGCGCGCCGACCGTCTCGACGCCGAGCTCAAGCAGCGCCGGGAAGTCACGCCGTCCCCTGAGCCACCGTCGCCGTCGACCGGCTCCTGAGGCGCGGGTGGCGACGCGCCCGACCCCGCGCTACCGTGGGTGGGCAGGCCGGGTGACCGCGAGCGCAGCGCCGTGCCCGACGTACGTCCGGGCAGGGCGCTGCGCTCGAGGAAAGTCCGGACACCGCAGGGCAGGACGCTGGGGAAACCCCAGGCGGCGAAAGCCGACGGAAAGTGGAACAGAAAGGAGACCACCCGGCGCCGATGCTCTCCGAGGAGAGCGGGCGCGTCGGGCAAGGGTGAAACGGTGGGGTAAGAGCCCACCAGCGCCGTGGTGACACGGCGGCTCGCCAAACCCCGTCCGGTGCAAGGCGAAGCAGGTCCCGCTGACGCGGCCCGCCGAGGGACCGGGTACGCCGCTCGAGCCGTCGGGCAACCGCCGGCCTAGAGGGATGGTCGCCCACGACAGAATCCGGCTTACAGGCCTGCTACAGGAAAGCCCCGCAAATGCGGGGTTTTCCCATCTACGGAACCATCTCAGGCATCACCGAGGCATCACGGGTGTGGCGCCCGGCGGCGCCTACGTCGTGTACCAGCAGGTGCTGCAGCGTCGTGGCTTCGATCTCGTCGGGCACGATCACGTGCGAGTAGAGGTCGAGGCTCATCGACGGTCGGGAGTGTCCGGCACGATCGGCAAGCTCACGTGCAGGGACACCTTGGAAGTGCCAGAGCGAGATGCGACGGTGCCGCAGTTGGTGCGGCGGGACGTGGGGTAGGCCTGCTCGGAGGCGTCATCTGCCGGGGATCCGCGGGGCCGAGCGGGGAGTCGGCGATCGAGTCGAGGTACGTGGCGTAGATGCGTTTCGACTGGTCGGAGAGGTCGAGTCGAGACTCGAGCCACTGCCGCCGACGTCGCTGGTGAGACGCCCTC
>VGCB01000475.1 GCA_016870235.1 Actinomycetota bacterium
GAAGAGAGTGTCGGAGGTCGGCGTGACGCGTCCCGAGGATCCCGATGTCGCGCGCGCGGCCGCGCTCCCGGTCGCGGTGCTCGCCGACGTGACCGACCGGCTCGGGCACCGCTCGCAGGTGCTCGACCACGGCGTGCGACCGCTGGGACAGCGGGCGGCGCTCGCCGGCCGCGCCTTCACGGTCGCCGCCGTCGCGAGCGACGAGATCCTGGAGCGGCCGTACGACCGCGAGATCGAGGCCGTCGACGCGACGCCCGCGGGGGCGGTCGTCGTCCTCGCCACCGGAGGCGTCCGCGAGGCGGCGGTGTGGGGCGAGCTCCTGACGACGCGGATGCTCGCGCGCGGCGGCGTCGGCGCGGTCACCGACGGTGGCGTCCGCGACGTCGCCGCGATCCGCGAGCTCGACGTTCCCGTGTTCGCGGCCGCGATCACGCCGCGGGACTCGATGGGCCGTCTTCTCGTCGTCTCCCACGGCGAGCCGGTCGAGTGCGCCGGCGTCGCGGTCGCCCCCGGCGACCTGGTGAGAGGCGACGACGACGGCGTCATCGTCGTCCCGGCGGGCCTCGTCCCGGCGGTGCTCGCGGCCGCCGAGGAGAAGGTCGAGCTCGAGCGCACGGTGCGCCGGGAGATGGAGGCAGGCGCGTCGGCGACCGACCTCTACGAGCGCTACGGCGTGCTCTAGCCTCGTGCACGTCGGGATCGACACCGGCGGCACGTTCACCGACCTCGTCGCCCTCGACGGCGAGACCGGCGCCCTCGCGGTCGCCAAGGTGCCTTCGACGCCCGGCGCTCCGGCGCGCGCGGTGCTCGACGCGCTCGCCGCCGCGAACATCGACCTCGCCTCGGTCGCGTCGATCACGGTCGGGACGACGGTCGGCACGAACGCCCTGCTGGAGCGGCGCGGCGCGCGCGTCGTCTTCCTCACGACCGCCGGCTTCGAGGACGTGCCCGTGATCGGGCGCATCGACAAGGCCGACCCGTACGACCTCTCCCGGCAGAAGCCGCGGCCGCTCGTGCGCCGGCGCGACTGCATCGGCGTCCGCGAGCGGGTCGACCACGACGGGACCGCCGTCCTGCCGCTGGACGAGGCCGAGCTCGAGCGCGTCGCGAGCTGCGTCTCGGAGCGGCTCGAGGATGGCGACGGAGACGTTGCGATCGCGGTCGCGCTCCTCTTCGGCTATGCGCGGCCCGAGCACGAGGAACGGCTTGCGGCGCTCCTCGAGGAGCGCTTCCCCGGCGTCCCCGTGTCGGTCTCGCACCGCACGGCTCCGGTCTGGCGGGAGCACGAGCGCGGTGTCACGACCGTCGTCGACGCGTACCTCGCGCGCGCCGTCGGCCGCCTCGCCGGCGAGCTGGCGGCGGAGCTCGACCGTCTCGGCTTCCGCGGCCCCGTCTCGCTGATGAAGTCGAACGGCGGCCGCATGCTCGCGGCGGAGGCGGCAGGTCAGGCGGTGCAGACCGTGCTCTCGGGGCTCTCGGGCGGGATCGTCGCGGGCCGTCACTTCGGTCTCGCCGCGGGCAGTAGCGACATCGTCACGTTCGACATGGGCGGCACCAGCGCCGACATCGGGCTCGTCGTCGATGGAGCGATCCGCCACGTGCGCGACTTCGAGCTCGAGTGGGGCGTGCCGGTCGCGGCGCCGGCGATCGACCTCGTCACGATCGGCGCCGGCGGGGGCTCGATCGGCTGGGTCGACGACGGCGGGCTCCTTCGCGTCGGGCCGCGGAGCGCGGGCGCCGTCCCCGGGCCGGCCTGCTACGGCCGCGGTGGCGAGGAGCCGACGGTCACCGACGCCAACCTCGTGCTGGGGCGGCTCGATCCCGACGCGTTCCTGGGCGGCCGGATGCGCCTGGATCCGGCGTTGGCGGAAGCGGCGCTGGCACGGCTCGGGGAACGGCTCGGACTCGACGCCGCCGCGGCCGCGGGGGCCGTGATCGAGATCGCGAACGAGGGCATGGCGAGCACGATCCGCCGGGTCGCGGTCGAGCGCGGGGTCGATCCCCGAGACTTCGAGCTCGTCGCGTTCGGCGGCGCCGGCCCGCTCCACGCGGCCGAGATCGCGGAGTCGCTCGGGATGCGCGGCGTGCTCGTCCCGCCTCGACCGGGGCTCGCGTCGGCGTTCGGGACGCTGATCGCCGATCGCCTCGTCGACCGCCGCTGGACGCACTTCGCCCGGGCGGACGGCGTCGACCTGGCCGAGCTCGCCGGCCGGCTGGACACGATGGAGCGCGACGCGCGGGCTGCGCTCTTGGCGGAGGGATACGAGGGCGAGCCCGCGATCGTCCGCTCGCTCAGCCTCCGCTACGCCGGTCAGAACTACGAGCGCGACGTGCCGCTTCCCGCCGGGCCGGTCGACGAGAGCGCCGTCGCGTCGACCGTCGCCGCCTTCCACGATCTTCACGCCGAGGTCTACGGCTACAGCTTCCCCGGGGAGAGCGTCGAGCTCGTCCACGTCAACGTCTCGGCGCTCGGGCCGGGCGCGAGCATCGCCCCACCGCGACTGGATGCCGGCGAGACGCCGCCGCCGCGCATTCGGCGTGACGTGCGCGTGCTCAACCAGACGCGTCTCGAAGCGCCGCTACCGCGCGAGGACGAGCTTGGCGTCGGGCCCCGCGGCCTGACGTGCCCACGCGTCGGCGACGGTGTCGAGCGGCACGGTCTCGAGGTCGAGCCGGATGTGCCCGGCGACTGCATGCTCGACGAGGTCGCGGTAGCCCTTGGCGACCGCGTCGAGCGGGACGCCGAAGTTCGAGTAGCCGATGATTTGGGTGCCCTTGCCGCGCACGAGCCCCGACGGGAGGGTGGCGGTGACCCCCGCCGACTGCCCGAGATGGACG
>VGCB01000476.1 GCA_016870235.1 Actinomycetota bacterium
CCTCGCCGGCCGGCCGGTCGACGCCCGCCGCGTGCTCAGAAACGCCGCGCTCGTCGCGCCCGACGCGGCCTGCGTCGAGCGTCTCTACCGGGGTCGCGACTACGTTCCGGTGCGGCACGTCCGGCGGATGCTGGTCGAGCTCGAGACCCCGCCGCGGCTGCCCGCGCTTGCGGCTGCCGGAGGGATCTCGCTCGAGCCGTTCGATCCGGCGCGTGACGCGCGCGCCGTCCACGCGGCGCTCGAGGAGGCGTTCACCGACCACTGGGATCACGTCCCCCGGGCTTGGCCGGAGTGGCGCCGGCGCGTCCTCACCGGGGAGCGCTACGACCCCGGCCTGTGGTTCGTGGCCCGTGACGGCGACCAGCTCGTCGGCGCGGTGTCGACCGCGTGGAAGGCGGAGGGCGACTGGGGCTACGTCGACGCGCTCGGCGTGCGCGGCCCGTGGCGGCGGCGCGGGATCGGCGAGGCGCTGCTGCTCCGCGCCTTCGCCGCCCTCTGGGAGCGCGGCGAGCGGCGGGTCGCGCTCGACGTCGACGCCGAGAGCGAGAGCGGCGCTCTGCGCCTCTACGAGCAGGCGGGCATGCGCGTGCTCTGGCGGGCCGTCGTGTACGAGAAGGCGCTGACGGCGATCGCCTGAGCCGCGGCCGCCCGGCGCGTCGCAGGCGGGCCCGGCGGCCGCCCCGGGAAGGGCACTAGTATGGCGGGGTGCCGGAGACCAGCCGCATCGACGTCTCGATCGAGCACAAGCGGGCCGAGCCGAACCCGCCGCCGGGCCCTCACCCGAACACCTGCCCGAGGTGCAGCTCCCACTATCGCGAGGACGAGCTCGCGCGCGCCCTGCGCGTCTGCCCGCAGTGCGGGCACCACTTTCCCGTCCGCGCGCTCGAGCGGGTCGAGCAGCTCGTCGACCCGGGAACGTTCGAGGAGGCGGACACGCACCTGCGCTCGTCGGACCCGCTCGAGTTCTTCGACCTGAAGCCGTACAAGGAGCGGCTGGTCGAGGCCGAGATGTCCACCGGCCTCGGCGACGCGATCGTCACGGGCGGCGGGGAGATCGAGGGTACGCCCTGCCGTCTCGCCGTCATGGACTTCGCGTTCATGGGCGGCTCGATGGGCAGTGTCGTCGGGGAGAAGTTCGCGCGGGCGTGCGAGGCCGCCGCCGACTCGGGCACGACGCTCGTGTCGGTCTCGGCCTCGGGCGGCGCGCGCATGCAGGAGGGCATCCTCGCGCTGATGCAGATGCCGAAGACGGTCTGCGCCCTCGAGGATCTCCACGACGCGGGCGGCGCGCTCGTCTCCGTGGTCGCGCACCCGACCACCGGCGGCCTGCTCGCGAGCTTCGCGAGCCTCGGCGACGTCGTCGTCGCGGAGCCCGGGGCGCTGATGTCCTTCGCCGGCCCGCGCGTCGTCGCCGAGGTGACGCGCGAGAAGCTGCCGGACGACTTCGGCCGGGCCGAGTCGAACCTCCGGCTCGGGCATGTCGACGCGATCGTGCCGCGGCACGAGCTGCGGCCGACCGTCGGCCGTCTGCTCCGGCTCTTCGGAGGCGGCTCCTCGTGACCGCCGAGGCCGAGCTCGGGATCCGCGACCGCCTCGCCAAGCTGTCGGGCGTGAAGCTCCTGCGCGGCACCAGGCTCTCGGCCGAGATGGAGCGGCTGCAGCGCCAGCTCGAGCGGCTGCGCGATCAGTCCACGGACGAGGTGATCTGGAACCGCGTCCTCCTCGCGCGTCACGAGCAGCGGCCGTACACGCTCGACTACGTGGAGCGGATGCTCGACGACTGGTTCGAGCTGCACGGCGACCGCGGCCGGATGGACGATCAGGCGATCGTCGCGGGCCTCGGCAAGCTGCAGGGCCGGACGGTCGCGCTGATCGGGCATCAGAAGGGGCGCGACACGAAGGAGCGGGTCGATCGCAACTTCGGGATGGCGTACCCCGAGGGCTACCGCAAGGCGATGCGGACGATGGAGCTCGCCGACCGTCACGGCTTCCCGCTCGTCACGCTCGTCGACACGCCCGGCGCCTACCCGGGAGCGGTGGCCGAGCAGCACGGGCAGGGCGGAGCGATCGCCCGCTCGCAGGCGGTGATGGCACGGCTCGAGATCCCGTGCGTGGCCGTGATCATCGGCGAGGGCGGGTCGGGCGGCGCCGTCGCGCTCGCGCTCTCGGATCGCGTGCTGATGCAGGAGAACGCGATGTACTCGGTGATCTCGCCGGAGGGATGCGCGTCCATCCTCTGGCGCGACGCGCAGCAGGCACCGAAGGCCGCGTCGGCCTTCAAGCCCGACGCGGCGCACTGCCTCGATCTCGGCGTCATCGACGGGATCGTCCCCGAGCCCGCGGGCGGCGCCCACACCGATGTCGACGCGGCCGCGGCGCTTCTGCGCGACGCGATCGCGGCACACCTCCTCGAGCTCGACGGCCTTCCCGCCGACGAGCTCCGCCGCCGCCGTCGCGCGAAGTTCCGCTCGATGGGCGTCCTCGCGGCCGTGTAGGGCCCCGGCGGTGCTCTCCACAGTTTCCACAGGCTTTTCCCCTGAGCAGAAAGCGGGCTGAGCAGGGGTTATGGGCGTGCTGTGAAGGCTGTGTGAAGATGCGGGGGAGGGAGAGACCCACCGAGGCGCTGGCGTCGTACCGGGGCAAGCGCGACCCGGCCGCCACGCCCGAGCCGTTCGGCGGGGCGGCCGGCGGCGAGGCGCCGATCTTCGTCGTCCAGCGCCACGCCGCGCGCCGGCTGCACTTCGACCTGCGGCTCGAGCGGGCCGGCGTGCTCGCGAGCTGGGCCGTCCCGCGCGGGATCCCTCTGCACCCGGGCGAGCGGCACCTGGCCGTCCACGT
>VGCB01000477.1 GCA_016870235.1 Actinomycetota bacterium
GTCCCGGGAACGAGCTCGAGGGCCGCCGGGTCGACCGCCGCAGGCCCGCGCACGAACACCTCGCGCCGCCGCGCGTCGACCACGGGAACCGCCTCCGGCTCCCCGGCGTCGCGCGCGCCTGCGACCAGTGCGTCGAGCGACGTACCACCGGCGACCGGCACGTCGAGGGCGAGCGCCAGCCCGCGCGCGACGGCGAGGCCGATCCGGGTGCTCGTGAAGCTCCCGGGACCGACGCCGACGGCGATCGCGCCGATCTCGCCGACGGCCGCGCCCGTCTCCTGCAGCAGCGCGTCGACGTCCTCGAGCAGTCGCTTCGCGAGCGTCCGGCGCTCGCCGAGGACGGCCGAGCCCTCGACGAGCGCGACGCTCGCGACCTCAGTCGCCGTGTCGAACGCGAGAATCAGCACCTACGAGCCTTTCTAGCAGCGCGGGATCGGCCGACTCGACGACGAGCCGCCGCCGCTCCCTCACGTCGTGCTCGAGGGTGACGCGGGCGCGCGCCGGCGGGAGCGCCCCCCGGCCCTGCTCGGGCCACTCGACGAAGACGACGGCGCCCTCGAAGTACGGCTCCAGGTCGCCCCACTCGGCCTCGGAGAGCCCCTGGAAGCGGTAGAGGTCGAGATGGGAGACGTCGACCTCGCCGCGATAGCGGTGGCCGATCGTGAACGTCGGGCTCGTGACCGGCCGCGCGATCCCGAGCGCCCGGCACGCGCCCCTGACGAAGGTGGTCTTGCCGGCACCGAGGTCGCCCTCGACGAGGACGACGTCGCCCGGCACGAGCTCCGCCGCGAGCACGCCCGCGAGCGTCTCCGTCTCGTCGGGCGACGACGAGACGAACGTGCGCCGCGAAGCCACCGGCGACCGCCGCTGCCGATCGTCCACTAGAAGAGGCCGAGTTGCACGGGCTCGAGCTCCTCGCGCTCGCGCACGACCCGTGGCTGCGGCGTCACCCGGGCGGCGGAACCGGCGTCCACGACGCGGGCGGCCGGCTCCGGCCGGCCGAGCAGCGCCGGGATCCGCGCGAAGTCCTCCTCGAGCACGCGCAGCATCGAGGGCGTGTAGAGGGCTGCGGCCGGGTGGAAGAGCGGGTACAGGAGCACGCGACGGTCTCCGACGGTCACCTCCTGCTCGCGCCCGTGGACGCGGGTGATGCCGTGATCGCGTCCGGAGAGGAGCCTGGTGGCGACATTGCCGAGAGAGGCGACGACCCGGGGTCGGACGAGCTCGATCTGCCGGAACAGGTGCGGCTCGCAGGCCGCGATCTCGTCGGGCAGCGGATCGCGATTCCCGGGAGGCCGGCACTTGAGGACGTTGACCGCGTACACCTCTGCGCGGGCAAGCCCGATGGCGGCCAGCAGACGGTCCAGCAGCGCGCCCGCGGCGCCGACGAAGGGAACGCCCTCCTGATCCTCCTGGAAGCCGGGGGCCTCGCCGACGAGCATCAGCTCCGCGCCGGCGGCGCCCGAGCCGAAGACGACCCGCGTGCGTCCCGCCGCCAGCGCGCAGCGCTCGCACGCCGAGGTCTCCTCCGCGTACGCCGCCAGCGTGACCGCCCGCGTCTCTTGCTCGCCCATCCCGACTCCGAGTCTATTCCCCGGACGGGACGCCGCCTGGGCGGCCGGTCGCGCGCGGGCGCTGTCGCGGCGCCCGAGGCGCGGGCAGGGTCTCACGACGATCGTCGACCGACCGCTGTGAGACGCGCTGCTCGGTCAGTGCCCGCAGCCGCAGCCGCCGCCGCAGCAGCCGCCACGGCCACCGCCGCCGATCGGGCCCGAGAACGACGGCTTCGACTGCGTGCCGACGGTCGCGAACACCGAGAACTGCTTGAGCACCTTCGCCGCGCCGCACGAGGGGCACGTGACGACCTGGTCGCTCTGCCTGACCAGCTCCTCGAAGTGCTCCTCGCACTCCATGCAGGCGTACTCGTAGATGGGCATGGACGCAGTGTACGCTCGCCGGATGCCCGCGTGGGAGGCATCCCCGCTCGCCGGCCGGATCGTCCGGCTCGAGCCCCTCGCGGAGTCGCACGCGGACGGGCTCTGGTCGGCCGCGCAGGACGCGCGCACGTGGACCTGGATGAACGTCCGTCGGCCGGAGACGCGTGCCGCGTTCGACGAGCTCGTGCGCACGGCGCTCGCGGGCGCGGCGGCGGGAGTCGAGATCCCGTTCGCCACGATCGCGCTCGAGGACGGGCGGCCTGTCGGCTCGAGCCGCTTCCTCGCCCTTCGACCCGAGCACCGTTCGGTCGAGATCGGCTGGACCTGGCTCGAGCCGGCCGCCTGGGGGACCGGCGCGAACGTTGAGGCGAAGCTGCTGATGCTGGAGCACGCGTTCGAGGCCTGGGGCTGCCGTCGCGTGGAGCTCAAGACCGACGCGCTCAACACGCGCTCCCGCGGAGCGCTCGAGGCGCTCGGTGCGAGGTTCGAGGGGATCCACCGCAAGCACATGCTCGTGCGCGGCGGCGAGAGCCGCGACTCGGCGTGGTACGCGATCCTCGACGACGACTGGCCTGCGGTCGCCACGTCGCTCCGCGCCCGCGTCGCGGCACGCCTCGGCGGGAATACGCAGAGGCTGCCGTCGTTATAGTGCGCCGGGAACCCGGTATCCCGAACGGGAACTGGAGCAGAGGACACATGATCGAGAGCGTTGACGTCATCGGCGCGCGCGGCCGCGTCGGCAGTGCGGTGTCCGCCCGGCTCGTGGAGCTGGGCCTCCTTGCCGGCGGCCGGCCGGCGGACGTCGTCCTGCTCTGCGTGCCCGACCGCGCCATCCCGGAGGCGGCGGCGACGGTGCCGCCCGGCCCGTGGGTGGCGC
>VGCB01000478.1 GCA_016870235.1 Actinomycetota bacterium
ACAAGGTCGTCCGGCCGTCGACGGTGACCGCGACGCTGACCGCGCCCGACGGCTCGACGCCGTTCGCGGAGACGGTGGAGCGGCTCCCGGGCGTCTACGACGTGACGCTGCCGGGCGAGGACGCGGTACCCCTCGCCGAGGGCGAGCCTGCTTCCGGCGCGCCGATGCAGGGCACGTGGGAGCTTGCCGTGGAGGCGACCGACGACCTCGGCACCGTCTCGCGGATGCGGAGGAAGCACGTCGTCAACCGCACGATCCAGCGCCTGACCGTGGCCCCACGCCCGTTCCGCGTGCCGCCGAGGGGGCGGGACATCGAGATCCGCTGGACGCAGGCGTCGCGCGGATTCGCGACCGTCACGATCGAGGGCCGCGGCGGTGCCGTCGTCCGCACGCTGGCCCAGCAGCGCTTCGAGCCTGGGGAGGCGACGCTCGCCTGGAACGGCCTCGACCGGACGCGCAAGCGCGTGCCCGGCGGCTTCTACCACGTGCGCATCGTCTCCAAGAACGTCTTCGGCGTCCTCGAGGTGGAGCAGAAGCTCAAGCTGATCCAGGTGCGCGGGCCGAAGCCCGAGCGGAGCGGCACTTCCTGATCGCTCTCACCTTCGCCCCGTGACCTGGCGCGGCCGACAGCGAGATGCGCCAGCCCCACCCGCGGCGGCGTCTGGCTGAAGCCAGACGCGGGGAGGCGTCGGGCGGTAGGTGCAGGACTCGAACGCAGGAGGGGTTCCCAAGGGGAACCCCGTTCCCCTGGCTTCAGGATCCGGGTGTGCGCGCGTCTGCTACCTCACGTCCCACACCCAGCAGACGCGCGCACACCCGGCAAACCAACACAGCGCGTCTGGTACGTCGGTCCCTCACCCCACCAGGCGCGCGAGAAGACGGCCAGGCCGGCTACAGCAGACTGCCGAGCACGATCTCGAGCTGCGCGCCCTTCGCGTTCTTCGTCACGCGCACGGTCGTCGCGACCTCGTCGTAGCCCTCGTGGGAGACGCGCACGTGGATGTGGGGCGTGACGCCCTCGTACGAGACCGGGGGCGGGCCCGTGAACTTGAAGGCACCGTTCTTGCCGGTGACGATGCTCGCGCGGCCGCGCTTGTCGTAGACGCCACCCTTGCCCGCCTGCCAGATCTCGACCGTGGCGTTCGCGAGCTGCTTGCAGTCGAGCGAGCGGAGCACCTTGCCGGAGAGGACGAAGCCCTTGCCGAAGACGGCGCGGGCAGGCGGGGAGCCACCGCGGCCGAAGGGGCCGAAGCCGTCCGACTCCGTCACCTCGCACGGAGCCGCGGCGGGCGCGGCGCTCCCCGCGCCGGCGGCGAGCCCTGCGATGGAGACGACGAGGACGAGACAGCCGACGAGCGAGCGCACGCCGGGAGGCTAACCCCGGCGGTCGCAGTTGCCAAGCGGTGGCCTTGGTTCGCAACGAAATCTTCTCTTTTCTCGCGAGGTGCGTAAGGAACGGCGAGCGGGGTGGTTGTACGTGCGTCATCCCAAGACCGAAGGAGGTCACCGATGTCCCGCACGACCCGGCTCCTCGTCTCCACAATCGTCGCCCTGATCGCAGTCGCCGGCCTCACCGGCTGGGCGACGGCGGCAGCTCCGACGAAGATCGCGACGACGGCTCCGCCACCGCCGCCGAACCCCAACCTCGGTCTCACGACGACCGCGCCGCCCCCGAATCCCGACCCCGGGATCACGGCTCCGCCCCCTGCCCCGACGCCGACGGCTCCCTCGGGACCGGCAGCGGGCGCGGGCTCCGAGCTGTCGGGTGCTCCGTCGCTGACGAGGATCTACCGCGGCGACGACGGCGGGGCGCTCTACCTTCGCCAGCTCGGAAGCGACGTCTACGGCTTCGGCGAGCACCCCGGACGCGACTACGCGTACGTGCTCAAGGGGACGGTTGCCGGGGACCGCATCACCGGCTCGTGGTGGGACGTCCCGAAGGACGGCCGGGAGCTCTCCGGCGGGCTCGATCTCCGCTGGTCGCAGGGTGGCGCACGGATCGTCCGGTCCGGCTCGAGCGACTTCGGTCCGGACGTCTTCCAGTCGATCTCTCCGAACGGGATCTCGTGGCCCGTCCGCCAGGCGGCCGGGTTCCAGTCGACCACGCAGGGCGACCTCGACGGCGCCTTCCAGGGCGACGACGCGAGCCGCCACTACCTCCGTCAGAGCGGCAGCACCATCGTCTGGGTCGCGGAGCGCGCGGCGCAGCCGGACGAGCGGCCCGGCTGGGTGAGCGTCTTCGTCGGCACGCGCAGCGGCGGCGCAGGCGTCTCCGGCACCTGGGTCGACGTCCCCAAGGGTCTCGAGACCAGATCCGGCACCGTCGGTGCCGGACTCGTCGGGACGACCCGTTCGCTCATGCTCGCGCAGACCGGCGCTTCCCGCACGAAGCGGCTCGATCCCGACTACGCGCTCGACTGGGACGCATTCGCCGGTGGCATCGAGAGTGCGCTCGACGACAACGTCGTCGGGTACGCGTACGCGATCAAGAGGAACGGGGGCTTCATGCGGATGGGCGCATGGGGTTCTCGCCGGCTCGAGATCGACGGCGGGAAGCTCCCGTTCACCGTCGACACGCAGGCCTTCACTGCCAGCACTGCGAAGCTCGTGAGCGCCACCGCCATCGTGAAGGCGCTACACGACCGCGGGCTCACGGTCGACGCCCGGGTCGCGCCGTTCCTGCCCTCCTGCATCGAGAAGGGCCCGGGGATCTCGACACTCACCTTCCGCGAGATCCTCAACCACCGGAGCGGGCTCAGCGGCGCCCGCGGCTTCGACACACAGGGAAGCTGCAACGGTCGCGATCCCTTC
>VGCB01000479.1 GCA_016870235.1 Actinomycetota bacterium
GGATCTTCGTGCGGACGAAGTCGGCGATCGAGTCGTTCGCCTCCTGGTTCCCGAGCAGGTCGGCGTAGGCGAGGAGCATCGTCGCGCCGCCGCCCTCGGCCCAGCGCTTCTCGTACTCGGCGCGCTGCTCCTCGGGAGTGTCGTCCGCGACGCACCTCGGGTTGATCTCGACCGGGACGCCGAAGGCCGACTCCTTCGCCGCCTGCCGGTGATCCTGGTAGCGGGCCTTGAGCGCGCGCTGCTCCTCGTCGGTGAGCGGCCGGTTCTGGGCGGGGACGCTGAAGTTCGGCGTCCGCTGGAAGACGGTCAAGTGCGCCGCCTGCTTCGCGATCTGCGGGATCGCCTGGATCGCGGTCGAGCCGGTGCCGATGATCCCGACCCGCTTGCCGGTGAAGTCGACACCGCTCTTCGGGAACGCGGACGTCATGTACCAGTCGCCCTTGAACGAGTCGACGCCCGCGAAGCGGTCGCGCGGATCCTGGCGGAGCGAGAGGCAGCCGCTCGCCATCACGAGGTAGGTGGCGGAAACCCTCTCGCCGGTGTCGGTGTCGACGTGCCAGCGCCCGCTCGGCTCGTGGTAGTGCGCCGCGGTCACCTTCGTCTCGAACGTGATCTCCTTGCGGAGGTCGAAGCGGTCGGCGACGTGGTTGAGGTAGCGGAGGATCTCCGGCTGCGTCGGGTAGCGCTCGGTCCACTCCCACTCCTGCTCGAGCTCGGGCGAGAACCCGTACGAGTACTCGAGGCTCTCGACGTCGCACCGCGCGCCCGGGTAGCAGTTCCAGTACCACGTGCCGCCGACGCCGTCGGCTGCCTCGAACACCCTGGTCGTGAACCCGAGCTCGCGGAGCTTGTACAGCTGGTAGAGCCCTGCGAACCCGGCGCCGACGACGACGGCGTCGACCTCCTGCCTCTCGGACATTGGCGTATCGCTCCTGTTCAGGGGATTGACGCTCTATTCTGACCGAGCGAAGACGGCGTGTCTAGTCAGTGGCGTGGCAGGAAAGCGGAGGGGCGGGGCTCGTCCGCCCCTCCGCGGCGTTCGTCAGGCGGTCGCGAGGCTGCTCGAGAGCGCGAAGCCCTCGTAGCCTGCCGCCACGACCTCGTTGCACTTCTCCCGGTACGGGCCGACCCCGCCGATGTACGGCGTGAACACGCGCACCTTGCCCGGCACGTTCGCGCCCATGTACCACGAGTTCGCCTTCGGGTAGAGCGTCGAGTTGCCGACCTCGATCGAGTGGTCGACCCAGGCGTCCTGCGCCTCCGTCGTCGCCTCGATCGTGTCGAGGCCGCGCTCGCGGACGTACGCGATCGCGTCGGAGAGCCATTCCACGTGCTGCTCGATCGAGACCATCATGTTCGAGAGCACCGACGGGCTCTGCGGGCCGGTGATCAGGAACATGTTCGGGAAGCCGGCGGTCATGATCCCGAGGTACGTCCGCGGGCCGTCCTTCCAGGCCTCCGTCAGCGCAAGGCCGTCGCGGCCCGTGATGTCGATGTCGAACAGGGCGCCGGTCATCGCGTCGAAGCCGATCGCGAACACGATCGCGTCGAGCTCGTACTCCTTCTCGGTGGTGCGGATGCCGTTCGGCGTGATCTCCTCGATCGGCGTCTTCCGCACGCTGACGAGCGAGACGTTGTCGCGGTTGTACGTCTCGAAGTAGTCGATGTCGACGCACGGGCGCTTCGTGCCGAGTGGGTGGTCGTTGGGGCAGAGGAGCTCCGCGACCGCGGGGTCCTTGACCGTCGTCCGGATCTTCGAGCGGATGAAGTCGGCGACGACGTCGTTCGAGCCCTGGTTGATCAGGACGTCGGTGAACGCGAGCATGAACGGCGCCACGCCGCCCGCCTGCCAGCGGCTCTCGAGCGCCTCGAACTGCTCGTCGGCCGTGCACTCGAGGGCGCCCTTCGTCGGCATCGGCACCGGCACTCCGAACGCCGACTCCTTTGCATCCTGGCGATGCTCCTGGTAGCGGGCCTTGAGCGCGTCCTGCTCCTCGTCGGAGAGCAGGCGGTTCATCGCCGGGACGCTGAAGTTCGCGGTCCGCTGGAACACCGTCAGGTGCTCCGCCTGCTTCGCGACCTGCGGGATCACCTGGATCGCCGTCGAGCCGGTGCCGATGATCCCGACGCGCTTGCCCGTGAAGTCGACGCCTCCCTTCGGCCACGCGGCGGTGTGGTACCAGTCGCCCTTGAAGGAGTCGACGCCCGTGAAGCGGTCGCGCGGATCCTGCCGGTGCGAGAGGCAGCCGGACGCCATCACGAGGTATGTGGCCGACACGCGATCGCCCTTGTCGGTGTCGACATGCCAGCGACCCGTCGCGTCGTCGTAGTGCGCGGCGGTGACGCGGGTCTCGAACTGGATGTCCTTGCGGAGGTCGAAGCGGTCGGCGACGTGGTTCGCGTAGCGCTCGATCTCCGGCTGGGTCGGGTAGCGCTCGGTCCACACCCACTCCTGCTCGAGCTCGGACGAGAACCCGTACGAGTACTCGAGGCTCTCGACGTCGCAGCGCGCGCCCGGGTAGCGGTTCCAGTACCAGGTGCCCCCGACACCGTCGCCGGCCTCGAAGGCCTTCGCCGTGAGGCCGAGCTCACTGAGCTTGATCAGCTGGTACATGCCGGCGAACCCGGCTCCGACGACGACGGCGTCCAGTTCCACGCGACCTTCGGACATCTCCGCTCCTGTGATCGATTCCGTGTGCCCCTCGATTCTGCCTGCAGCAGCGACGGCCTGTCTACCGAATTGCCGTGGCGATGACCGAAACGTGCGCCCTCTGCGACCCTCACGGCGGTCGTCTGGTTGACTCGCA
>VGCB01000480.1 GCA_016870235.1 Actinomycetota bacterium
GGCCTGCGCCCAACGTACGGAACGGTGTCGCGATTCGGCATCGTCGCCTTCGCGTCGAGCCTCGACCAGATCGGCCCGGTCGGCAAGAGGGTTCGCGATGTCGCCATCCTCTACGACCTCATCTCGGGACGCGATCCCGCGGACTCGACGACCGTCGACCGTCCCGCCGTCGAGCTGCCTGCCGGCGACGACCTCCACGGGCTCCGGATCGGGATTCCGAAGCAGCTCGCGGCGCTGACCGCGATCGAGCCGGGCGTGCGCGCGTCGTTCGAGGCGGCGATCGCGCTCGCGGAGAGCCTCGGAGCGGCGATCGGCGAGTGCGACCTGCCGCTCTCCTTCGAGTACGGGCTGCCCTGCTACTACCTCGTCGCGCCGGCCGAGGCGTCGTCGAACCTCGCGCGGTACGACGGCGTGCGCTTCGGGCCGCGCGTCGACGGCGACACGTACCGCGACACGGTCGAGCGGACGCGCGACGCCGGGTTCGGCCCCGAGCCCAAGCGCCGGATCATGCTCGGCACGTACGCGCTCTCGGCGGGGTACTACGACGCCTACTACGGGCAGGCGCAGCGAGTGCGCACGCTGCTGATCCGGGAGCACCGGGACGCGCTCGGGAGCTTCGACGTGATCGCGACCCCGACCGCCCCCACGGTCGCGTTCGCGATCGGCGACAAGGCGGCCGATCCGCTCGCCATGTACGCGTGCGACCTACTCACGATCCCCTCCTGCCTTGCCGGGCTGCCCGGGCTCAACATCCCGAGCGGCCTGTCCGACGGGCTGCCGGTCGGGCTGCAGCTGATCGGCCCCCAGTTCGGGGAGAACGTCCTCTTCCGTGCCGGCCACGCCCTCGAGCAGGCGATCGGCTTCGACGGCGTCCCGACTCGGTTGCGAGGTGGCGCGTGACCCTCGTCGCCGAGACGACGAGCTCGTGGGAGCCGGTGATCGGGCTCGAGATCCACGTGCAGCTGAAGACGCGGACGAAGATGTTCTGCCGCTGCCCGGTCGGGTTCGGCGCGGGCGAGAACACGCAGACGTGCCCCGTCTGCCTCGGCTTCCCCGGCGCGCTCCCCGTCGCGAACAGGGTCGCGGTCGAGTGGACGATCAAGCTCGGGCTCGCGCTCGGCTGCGCGATCGCGCCGCGCGCCGTCTTCGCCCGGAAGAACTACTTCTATCCCGACCTCCCCAAGGGCTACCAGATCTCGCAGTACGACCTGCCCTCGTGCACCGACGGCCGCGTCGACGTGCCGCTCCCTGAGGGCGATCACGCGGTCGGGATCGTGCGCGCGCACCTGGAGGAGGATGCAGCGAAGAACGTGCACGTCGGCGGGCAGACGGGCCGGATCGGGGGCGCGTCGCACACGCTCGTCGACTACAACCGCGGCGGCACGCCGCTCGTCGAGATCGTCACCGCGCCCGACATCCACTCGGCCGAGGAGGCGAAGCGGTTCCTGCAGCTCCTCCGCCAGACCATCGTCGAGATCGGCATCTCCGACGCCGAGATGGAGAAGGGCACGCTGCGTGTCGACGCCAACGTGTCCGTCCGCCCGGCCGGCTCGAGCGAGCTCCGCACCCGATGCGAGATCAAGAACATGAACTCCTTCAACTTCATCGCGCGGGGCATCGACGCGGAGGTCGCGCGCCAGATCGCGGTCTGGGAGTCGGGCGGCGAGGTGAAGCAGGAGACCTACGACTTCGACGCCGCGACCGGGAGGCTCACGCCCCGCCGCTCGAAGGAGGAGGCAGACGACTACCGCTACTTCCCCGAGCCGGACCTCGTCCCGATCGAGCCCTCCGAGGAGCTCGTCGCACGGCTGCGGGCGGAGCTGCCGGAGCTTCCGGCCGCTCGGATCCGGTCGATCGGCGAGACGCTCGATCACGAGCGCGCGCTGGTGCTCGTGACCGGCGGGCTCGACGGGCTCTGGCGCGCGGTCGTGGCGGCCGGCGCCGAGCCGCTACCGGCGGCGAACGTGATCGCGAACGCGGTCGTCGCGGCCGGCCACGATCCCGCGCGCGTCCCGTCCGCGGAGCTGGCCGCTCTCGTGGGCGCTCGCGATCGGATCCCACGCGCCGCGTTCGACGAGGCGATCGCACGGATCGTCGAGCCGGAGTTCTCGGCCCGGCCCTACCTCGACCAGCAGGTCGTCTCCGACGCGGGCGCGCTCGATCCGATCGTGGATGCGATCATCGCCGCCAATCCCGGCCAGGTCGCGGCCTACCGCGGCGGCAAGGAAGGGCTGCTCGGATTCTTCGTCGGCCAGGTGATGAAAGAGACCGGCGGGAAGGCCGACCCGCGCGCCGTCAACGAGCTCGTGCGCGCGAAGCTCGCCGGCTGACGGCTCACGGCTGACGGCTCACGGCTCCGGGCCGGCAGCGACCCGCTGGGCGAGCCAGGCCCACGTCGCGAGGACGAGGAGACCGCCGCCGACCGCGACCGTGACGATCCCGATCGCAGTCAGGACCGGCACGAAGGCAAGCGCCCGCGGCCTCTCCGAGAGCAGCGCGAACACGAGCGCGACGAGCGCCGCGAAGACGGCGGCCGCGCCGAGCGCCCAGATCAGCGCGCCGCCACGGGCCTGCACCGCGTTGTCGAGGATGTTCCCGACTGCGGCGACGAGGCCGCCGACGGCGATCCCGCCCGCAGCCGTCCGGAACCACGTCGTCGGCTCGGCGAGCGTCCCGAGCGCGAGCATCCCCGCTGCGAGTGACGCGAAGGCGACCGACAGCGACAGCACCGCCGCCCAGTCGTGCGCCGTCTCCGGGTCGCGGTCGTCCGGTCCACCGAGGGCGAGACCCGAGCGGAGCGTCCAG
>VGCB01000481.1 GCA_016870235.1 Actinomycetota bacterium
CTGACCGAGTGGTCGCGGATCCACCCGGGGATCCGCGTCACGGTCAGCATCGGCCTCGCATGGTCGGGAGAGGCGGACACGCCGGACGAGCTCGTCTTCGTCGCCGACGAGCGCCTGTACGAAGCGAAGGAAGAGGGCCGGAACCAGGTCTGCTGGTAGCGGCACCTCGTGGGGAGGGCGGGCTGCCACCCGGTTCCCGGCGTCCGAGAGACGCGTCCGACTGAAGTCGGACGCGGAGCCCGGCGCCGCACCACATCCCCCGCCCGACTTCAATCGGACGCAGACCCCCCGCGCCGCACCACATCCCCCGCCCGACTTCAATCGGACGCGAGCGTGCCGGGCAGCGACCGGATAGCCTGGCCGGGTGCACGACGCGGTCGACCTCGCCGCCGGCGACGGCCGCGGGCCTCTCGCCGGGCTCGCCACCGATCACCTCAACCTCACGCTCCTCTCCTGGCCGGCCGGGCACGTCGTGCCGGAGCACGTCAACGCGGTGTGCGACGTCGCCTACGTCGTCCTGCACGGGTCGGCGACGCTGACGGTCGACGGCACTGCCGCCGGGCTCCGCGCCCCGATGGCGATCGTCGTCCCTCGTGACGCCCGGCGGGAGCTCGTCGCCGGCCCCGACGGCGTCCGCTACGTCACCGTCCACCGCGCGCGAAGCGGGCTCGCGATCGACCGCATCGCCCGCTGAGAGCTACCACGTGCTGCCCGCGCCTCGCGCATGCCGCAGGGCGGAGTCGACCGTCATGCACCCGTAGATGAGGCCGGCGACCGGCAGCGCGGCGGCCCAGCGGGCGCCCACGCCCAGGTGGCGGACGGCCGGGAGGACGAGGAGCGCCTGCACCGCCCACGCGGCCGCGCCGACGAGCGCGAGCGGCCACGAGACGAGGGCGAGCCCGAGGACGAGCGCCGCCACCGGCACGACGAAGAGGACGACGAGCCCCACGACGGTCAGGGCGAGCAGGAGCCAGGAGTAGCCGAGCTGGTCGAAGGCCGTCCGGCGCACCATCCGCCAGACGGCGCCGACGCTGCCGTACGGTCGCAGCGACCGCTGCTCGCCGGTGCTCGACGCGAGCCGGACTCCCCCGTGCCGCGAGACGGCGCGGGCGAGGTTGACGTCGTCGATGATCTCGCCGCGGATCACCGCGAGCCCGCCCGCGCGCTCGAGGGCCTCCCGGCGAAGGAGGATGCACCCGCCCGCGGCCGCAGCCTGGCGGCCGCCCCTGCCGACGCGGCGCATCGGGTAGAGGCATGCGAAGAAGAACACGAAGGCAGGGATCAGAAGCCGCTCCGGCGCCGTCTCGGCGCGGAGGATCGCCATCCGGCTCGTGAGCGCGAGGTCCCGGTGGAGCAGATCGGCGACGAGCAGGCGCAGGGACGCGGGGCCGTGGAGGATGTCGGCGTCGGTGAGCAGGAGCAGCTCCGCCTCGCCCGCCTGCTCGGCGGCCTGCGCCAGCGCCCAGACCTTGCCCACCCAACCGCTCGGCAGCGCGGCGCCGTCGACGACGACGAACCGATCGCTCTCCAGGCTCCGCGCGATCTCGGCGGTCCCGTCCTCCGAGCGGTCGTCGACGAGGACGACTCGGAACCGTCCCGGGTAGTCCTGCGCCGCCAGGGCCGGCAGCGTCTGCGGCAGCATCGCCGCCTCGTTGCGGGCAGGCACGAGCGCGGTCACGTCGGGCCACCTGGTCGGGTCGGGCGCAGCAGGATCGCGTGGGCCGAGATCCCACGGTCGCGCCGGGTGGACGGCGAGCCCGAGCCACGCGACGAGCGCGACGAGGGCGACTGCGAGCACGGGGGCGACGGCGGCGGCCGTGGCGAGCATGACCGCGTTCTACCGGCTGACACGGGAGGGAGCCCTTCGGTCGGGCTCCCTCCCGTGATCGCGCGCTACAGGAGGCCCGGCGCCTCGGCGGCAGGCGATGAGGGCGCCGCGTCCGCACCGCGAGCGGGTGACCCGGTGTCGACCTTCGCGGGCACCTCGGCGACCGGTGCCGGGGGCGCCTGCTCGGCCGCCGCGGCCTTGGCCTTCCGCTTGGCCGCCTTCGCTGCCTACTGGGCGGCCTTCGCTGCTTCCTTGGCGGCCTTCGCTGCTTCCTTGGCGGCCTTCGCCTCGGCCTTCGCCTTCTGCTTCGCCTCCTTCGCCGCCTTCGCCTCGGCCTTGGCCTTGAGCTTCGCCTCCTTGGCAGCCTCCTTCGCCGCCTTCGCCTCGGCCTTCGCCTTCAGCTTCGCCTCCTTGGCGGCCTCCTTCGCCGCCTTCGCCTCGGCCTTCGCCTTCAGCTTCGCCTCCTTGGCGGCCTTCTTCGCCGCCTCCTCCTGGGCCTTCTTCTCGGCCTCGTCGTCGGCGGACTGGACGGCGCCGTCCGGAGTCGCGTTCGCGCCCGTGTCCTTGCTACCGGCCTCGCCCGTGTCCTTGCCGCCCGCCTCGCCGGCGCCGGGCTTGCCGTCCTCGTCGCCCGCACCTGGCTTGCCCTCCTCGTCGCCCTCCGCGGCCGACCCGCTCTCGTCGTCGCCTGCGGCGCCGTCAGGGCCGCTCGCCCCGCCGGAGGTGCCGCTGTCATCCGACTGTGCCTTCTCGCCTCCGTGATCGACCGAGCCGACCCCGTCGTCATCCGCAGGCGCGACGCCCTGGATCGACGGACCGGAGCCGCCGGCCCCGCTCTGCCCGTCACCGGCGCCCGTCGACGGCGAACCCCGTCCCGGCTCCGGCTGGCCCGAGCCGCCACCGCCGCCGGGGCTCGCGCTGCCGGTCCCGTCGTCGCCTGCGGAAGCACCATCCTGGCCGCTG
>VGCB01000482.1 GCA_016870235.1 Actinomycetota bacterium
GCCGACGAGCGCCCGGTAGTCGGCGTCTGCGATCCGGCCCGCGCGATGGTCGGCTTCGAGCTCCTTCAGCGCCGCGAGCGCGCGGTCGCGCTCCTCTGCGAACGCGAGGCGCCGGAGCGCCGCCTCGTCGAGATCGTCGATCGCGTCGGAGGCCGGGCTCGGCTCGCGGAGGAACGGGAGGGCGACGAGGAGGACGACGAGGACGGCGAGCACCGCCCCGACGACGATGCCGGCGATCATCGGCCGCGGACGGCGGTGCCCGCGCGCGCGTAGCGGATCGCGAGGCGCCGCTCCTCGCGCGCGTCGGGCCAAAGCGCGATCAGCGACCCCGCGAGGAAGACGAGCCCGGCCAGCCAGATCAGGTTGACGAGCGGCTTGACGAACGCGCGGACGTTCACCGTGCCGTTCTCGTTCACGCTCTGGACGATGACGAAGAGATCCTCGGCGCGGAGGTAGTCGGTGCGGAGCCCGACCTCGCTCGAGATCTGGGCCGGCTGGTTCGTGATCGGGTAGACGTTCTTGCCGGCCGCGACCTCGCCGAGACGGGAGTCGCCGCGACGGACGTCGAAGACGGCGCGCACCTCGCCGTGGTGATCGGTGTCGCGCTCTTCGAGCCGCGTGTACGTGAGCGCGTAGTCGCCGACGGCGAGCGAGTCGCCGATCCGGAGGGGCTTGCGGTTCTCGGCGACGGTGTCGTACGCGCTCGAGCCGGCGATGCCGATCGCGAGCATGACGATCGCGACGTGGACGACGTAGCCCCCGTAGCGCCGGCGGTTCCTGCCCATCAGCTGCGCGAACGCGGCGGGCCACGCCTCGCCGGTAAGCGCCCGGCGCGCCGTCGTCCCCTTCCAGAACTCGAGGGCGATGGCGGCGAGGACGAAGGCCGAGAACGTGTAGGCGAGGAGCCCGGGCAGCGAGGAGCCGGCGCCGAGCGCGATCAGCACGACGCCGGCGGCGACGGCGACGGCGAGCGGCCACGCGAACATCCGCCCGACCCCGCGGAGCGACGCCTTGCGCCAGGCGATCAGCGGCGCGATCCCCATCAGCAGGAGCAGCGGCAGCCCGAAGATCCGCAGGAAGAAGTTGTAGAACGGCGGGCCGACGACGACCGCCTCGCCGCGCACCGCCTCGGTCACCAGCGGCCAGGCGACTCCCCAGAGGATCGCGAGCGTCAGCGCGATCAGGAGGAGGTTGTTGTAGAGGAAGGTCGCCTCCCGCGAGAGCAGTGACTCGAGCCGCGTCTTCGCCCGCAGGATCGGCAGCCGCCAGAAGATGAGCGCGGTCGCGAAGGCGACGGCGATCACGAGCAGCGCCAGGAACCACGGCCCGATCGAGCTGCGCGAGAAGGAGTGGATCGAGTTGATCACGCCCGACCGCGTCAGGAACGTGCCGAAGAGCGAAAGGCCGAACGCGAGCGAGACGAGCACGACGTTCCAGACCCTGAGCATTCCGCGCTTCTCCTGGATCATCACCGAGTGGAGGAACGCGGTCGCGGCGAGCCACGGCATCAGCGCCGCGTTCTCGACCGGGTCCCAGGCGAAGTAGCCGCCCCAGCCGACCTCGAGGTACGCCCAGTGGGAGCCGAGCAGCTGGCCGATCCCGAGAGCCGACCAGGCGACGAGCGTCGACCTCCGCGTGTGGACGATCCAGCGCTCGTCGGTGCGGCCGGCGAGGAGCGCGCCCATCGCGAACGCGAACGGCACCGCGAGCCCGACGTAGCCGATGTAGAGGATCGGCGGGTGCGAGACCATGTACGGGTTCTGGAGGCTGGGGTTGAGGCCGTTGCCGTCGGCGGGCGCGAGCTGCGTCGCGAACGGGCTCGAGACCGCGACGAGGATCCACGAGAACCCGACGGCGATGCCGGCGAGCACTGGGGTCACCCACGCGACCAGGTCGCGGGCGCGCCGGCGGTTGACCCAGACGACGACGGCGGAGAACCCGGTCAGGATCAGGAGCCACAGGAGGAGCGACCCCGCCTGTCCGCCCCAGAGCGCCGACACCTTGTAGAGCCCGTCGAGCGATCTGCTGGAGTGTGTCGCGACGTAGGTGATCGAGAAGTCGTCGCGCAGGAACGAGGCCACGAGGACGACCGTGCCGACGAGCGTGGTCGCGAACGACGCGATCAGCGCGTTGCGCGCCGAGTCGGCGAGACGGCGGCGGCCGGTCGCGGCCGCGAGCCCGCCGACGACGAGGGCGTAGAGGGCGAGGCAGAGGGTGAGCGTCAGCGCAGCCCGGCCGAGCTCAGCCATGCTCAGCCACGCTCCGTCATCCCGGGGGCGTCATCCGGTTCGTCAACCCGCGGCCCTACCGGGACTCGGTCTTCGGGTCGATCGTGTACTTCGACGGGCACTTGGTGATCAACGAGTCCTTGACGCCGACGAAGACGCCGTTCTCGAGCTTGCCGTCGAGCACGATGTGCCGGCCGGCGCGGAACTGGTCCGACAGCGAGCCGGTGTAGGAGACGCGGACGACGGTCGTGTCGCCGCCCTGGATGTCCTTGAGCCCGAACCGGAGCGGCGTCTCGCGCGCGTCGCCGGTCACGGGCCCGACGACCATCCCCGCGAGCTGGACGGTGCCGTCGCGCCCGACGAGCTTGCTCGGCGTGATCGACGCCCGGCTCTGTCCGGCGACGGAGGTGTAGAGGAGGAACACCGCGAGGACGGCGGCGACGGACAGTGCGATCACGAGGCGCGCCGGCGAGCCCTTCCGTGCCATGCCGACATCCTAGAGGGAGCGGGCAGGTCTGCGTGCCGGTCGATCCTTAACAGGAGCTAACGGCT
>VGCB01000483.1 GCA_016870235.1 Actinomycetota bacterium
CTTTTGCCGCCCATGCCGCCTGCCTACCCTCGACTCATGGCAGACGACGAACTCGTTCCGCAGCCTGACGACGCCCCGGACGACCAGCCCGACAAGGACTGGCAGGCCGAGGCCACGAAGTGGAAGGCGCTCGCGCGCAAGCACGAGAAGGCGGCGAAGGACAACGCCGAAGCTGCCCGACGCCTCGCGGACATCGAGGAGTCCGGCAAGAGCGAGCAGGAGCGGCTGGCCGAGGCCCGGCGCACCGCCGAAGAGCGGGCCACCGCCGCCGAGCGCGAGTCCGCTCGCTTGCGCGTCGCGCTGAAGAAGGGCCTGACCGAGGCGCAGGTGCGGCGGCTGGTCGGCGACACGGAGGAGGAGCTCGAGGCCGACGCCGACGAGCTGCTCGCCAGCTTCACCCCGGCCACAGGCGAGTCCGACACGGACCTGCCACGCCGCCCGCGCGAGCGGCTCCGCCCCGGCGCACGTCCCGCTGCCGAGCCCGAGGAGACCGACCCGACCAAGCTCGCGGAGGCGGTGCCCCGCTCCGCGTTCTAGGAACTGACCCGGCCCGGCCGCCAGGCCGCGCCACCCCGCACCCGCGACGCCGGCACGGAGGTCGCAGCGGCCACCCGCTGTAGCTCATCCCGTGGAGGCGCCCGGTGGCGAACACCTTCCTCAAGCCCGAGACCATCTCCCGTACCGCACTCGGCCTGCTACGCCGCGAACTCGTCCTGCCCCGCCTCGTCACGCGGCTCGGCATCGAGGACTTCCGCGGCGCGAAGGACGACACCGTCAACGTCCGCGTCCCCGCCCGACTGACCGCGCGGGACTACGAGTGGCGCACGCGCACCAACCCGATCGTGCTCGACGACATTGCCGAGACCTCCGTCCCGGTCGTGCTCACCGAGCACCCGTACTCGGCGGTCGCCGTCACCGACGAGGAACTCACGCTCGACATCACCGACTTCGCGACGCAGGTCCTGAACCCGCAGATCCTGGCCGTGGCGGAGGCGCTGGAAGCAGCACTCTCAACGGTGATTGAAGGCGCGACCTACGCCACCGAGGTGGAGTACGCCGAGAGCGAGGACGGCACAGGCTCGCCCTTCTACCGCGCGCTCGTCGACGCCCGCAAGGCACTGAACGACGCGAAGGTGCCCGCCTCCGAGCGGTTCGTACTGCTCGGCTCCACCGTCGAGGCCGCCGCGCTCAAAGAGGACGCGATCCGCGTCGAGACCGGCTCGGCCGACGCGCTGCGCGAGTCGATCATCGGCCGCATCGCGGGGTTCACCGTGATCGGCAACGTCCAGGGGCTCTTGGCGGACTTCGCGGTCGCCGCGCACCGCTCGGCATTCGCCTTCGCCAACGTCGCTCCCGAGGTGCCCTCGGGCGTCACGCTCGGCGCGAGCACGCTCTTCGACGGCCTGGCGCTGCGCTGGATTCGGGACTACGACCCGAACTACCTGCGCGACCGCTCGGTCGTCTCCTCCTTCGCCGGCGCCGCCTCGGTCGAGGACGGCGAGAGCGAAGGCAGCCCCGCCAACGTCCGCGCCGTGAAGATCAACTTCACGCCGTTCACCCCGGTGCCGTAGCGATGCTGCCAGCGCTCGCGTCCGTGTCCGCCCTCGAGGCCCGTCTCGGCGTCACGCTCGCAGGCGTTGACGCCGAGCGTGCCTCGGCGGCGCTCGACGACGCCTCGGCGCTGATCCGAGCCGAGGCCGGCACCGACTGGCTGGACGACGAGGGCGCGCTGACCGGCGTGCCGCCGGTCGTGGAGCAGGTCGCGCTGGCGGTCGCCTACCGCACCTTCCGCAACCCCGACGCCTTCACCCAGACGAGCCTCGGCGACGCCTCCGTCGCCTACGACCGCTCGGGGCAGTCGGCGGTCTACCTGAGCCGCGAGGAGCGCCGGGCTGTGCGCCGCGCCGCAGGGGCGACTGCGGTCGGGGCGATCGAACTCGCCTCGCCCTGGGCCGTGCCCGCCAGCACGTACCCCGCTCCTGTGGCCGGTGGCGGCGACCCGATCCCGCTCGGCCCGTTCCCGTGGGAGAGCACGCGATGAGCGACGAGCAGGCCTGCGCGGTAAGCGACCGAAGCGACCGAACCAAATCAGACGAGGGTCTTTCGTCGCTTTCCGCGCTTCCGTCGCAGGAGCCTCAGCGCATCCAGGTGCGCGTCGGGCGCGACGGCGCGGCGACCGTCGGTCGCAAGCGCGTCCAGTTCGGGCGGTCGCTCGCGGGGGCGCTCGTGACGGTGGAGGTCGAGTGATGGCCATTCCCCTCGCCACCACCACGATCGCCGTGCTGCGGGTGCCCGCAGACGCCTCACGCGATCCCTACGACCCGCAGCCGGAGCCCGAGACCGTCGCCTCCGGTATCCGCGCCCACATCTCGTCGCCCAGCGGTCGTGAACGCACCGCGGGCGGTTCGCAGGAGGTGGTCGAGTTCCGGCTCGCGTGCGACCCGACCGACCTCCGCCACACCGACCGCGTCCAGGACGAGCAGAGCGATGCCGTCTACGAGGTCATCTGGGCGCGTCCACGCCAGGGGCACGGGCTCGACCACGTCGAAGCCGGGCTGAAGCAGGTGACGGGGGTGGCGCGATGAGGCTCCATCTGCACGACGACGCCGCAGAGCAACTGCTCCGCGAGCACGCCCCCGAGATCGCGGAGGCGCTCGGGGAGCACGCGAAGCGCATCGCCGGACGCATCCGGCCACCGCGCAGCGCGGAGCTGGAAACGTTCGCCCTCTCCGGCGTCGGTAAGCGCGGCCCGTACGCGCAGGCGGGGAT
>VGCB01000484.1 GCA_016870235.1 Actinomycetota bacterium
AGCGCGCGCGAGGGCGGGCAGGTCGGCGCGCGCAAGGTCGACGCCCGCCCGCCGGCCGGACGTCTGCTCCTGCACGACGCGGAGGATGCCGTACCCGCCGTCATCGACGACGAGGAGGCTGACGTCGAGGCCCTCTTGGTGCGCGGTCAGGATCTCGGCCAGGCTGTACGAGGCGCCACCGTCACCCTGGACGGCGAGCACTGAGCGTCCCGGGCGCGCCAGCGCTGCTCCGAGCGCCGCGGGCCAGGCGTAACCGAGCGTCCCCGAGCCGAGCGCGAAGAGCCAGGTGTCGGGTTCGAACACCGGGAAGTGCGACATCGCCGCGTAGCCCGAGATCGTCATGTCCCACGCGACGATCGCGTCGCGCGGCAGCGCCTCGCGCACTGTTCGCAAGAGCGAGAGCTCTGCCTCGCGATCCTGGGCGCGCAGACCATCGGTGATCTCGCGGCGGACGGAGACCGCACGCTCGGCGCCGCGCCCCGGCGTCCTCGCCGGCATCGTCGCCGCAAGCGCCTCGAGCACGAGGCGCGCGTCGCCGTGGACGCCGAGTGCGTCCGGGTACGACCTGCCGAGGTGCTCACGCCTGACATCGACCTGCACGAGCGTCCCGGCGAACGCAAGCGACCAGTTTCCCGTCACGAGAGCTCCGAGCTCGGTGCCGACGGCGAGGACGACGTCGGCGTCGACCAGCAACCGGCGCGTGGCGCCGTCGCCCGTGGCCGAGCCGGCGGCGAGCGGATGGTCGGCGGGGATCGCACCCTTGCCCATCGCCGTCGTCACCGTCGGCGCGTCGAGCAGCTCCGCGATCCGGACGAGCGCGGAGGACGCCCCCGCCCGGAGCACGCCCCCGCCGGCGAGTACGACCGGGTTCGCGGCGGCGGCGAGCACCGAGGCAGCGCGGGTCAGTCCTTCGAGCTCCGGCGGCGCGAGGCGAACCGCTGGCTCGATGGTCGTCGGGACGGGCGCAGCTGTCGCGGCGGCCAGCACGTCGGCGGGGATCTCCAGCGCGACCGGCCCCTGAGGCGGGCTGAGGGCAGCGCCGAGCGCAGCGGCGACGAGCTCGGGGATCTCGTCCGCGTCGCGGGCGATCGCGTGCCACGTGCAGAGCGAGCGGAGGATCTCCGACTGGGCCGCGAGCTCGTGGAGCGCCCCGCGACCCGAGCCCATCAGCGGGGCGGCGACCTGGGTGACGACGTTGACGACGGGGACGAAGCTGAGTCGCGACTCCACGAGCGCCGCCGCGCCCATCACCGCGCCGGGGCCCTCGGTCGTGAACAGCACTCCTGCGCCGCCACTCGCCCGGGCGTAGCCGTCGGCGGCGAACCCGGCAGAGATCTCCGTCCGCATCCCGACGGTGCGGACCTGCGCCTCGACCGCACCGTCCCACAGCGGCAACGCGTGGATCCCCGGGACGCCGAAGGCGACCTCGATCCCGGCAGCGGCGAGGCTGCGGGCAAGCACGGAGCCGCCGTGGCCGCACCGTTGCGCCATCAGGCGTCGCCGGGCCTCGCCGGCAGGTGCCAGCAGGCCGCGGCGTGTCCTTCGGCGAGATCCGTCGTCGGCGGCACGTCCGTGCGACAGCGGTCGAGCACGACCGGGCAGCGGGGGTGGAAGCGGCAGCCCGCGGGGGGCCGGGCGGGGTCGGGAACCTCGCCCGGCAGGGAGGCGGGCAGCACGCCGGCACCGTCGACCCGCGGGATCGAGGCGATCAGCGCCTGCGTGTACGGATGCCGAGCGTCATCCCAGATCGCGGTCTTCGACGCGCTCTCGACGACGACGCCGAGGTACATCACGGAGACCGCGTGAGAGATCTGCCGGACGATCGCGAGGTCGTGCGAGATCAGCAGGAGCCCGAGCTCGAGGTCGCGCGCGAGCGAGGCGAGGAGGTTCGCGATCTGCGCCTGGGCGGAGGTGTCGAGCGCGGAGAGGGGCTCGTCGAGCACGATCACGGTCGGCCGGGCGGCGAGCGCGCGCGCGATCGCGATGCGCTGACGTTGCCCACCGCTGAACTCGTGGGGGAAGCGGCGCGCGGCGCCTGGGGCGAGCCCCACGAGCTCGAACAGCTCGGCCAGCCGCTGCTCGCGCGCGGCGCCCGTCAGCCCCTCGAGGATCTCGAGCGAGTCGCCGATCTGCGAGCCTACGGCCCGCCGCGGGTTGAGCGAGGAGAAGGGGTTCTGGAACACCATCTGCAGGCGCGTCTCGTTTCGCGGCCGTGCTCTCCGTCCGAGCGGCGTCACCGGCGCGCCCTCGAAACGGATCGATCCCGCGCTCGGCGCGATCAGCCCGCAGGCCGTCCGGGCGAGCGTGCTCTTGCCGCAGCCGCTTTCGCCCACGAGGCCGACGATCTGGCCGCGCTCGACGGCAAGAGTCGCTCCGGCGACCGCGCGCACCGGCGGCCCTCCTCGTCGGTGGAACTGCACGTGGACGTCCTCGAGCTCGAGGAGGCGGGTCATGCGGGCACCGGCTGCTCCCGTCCCTGGTCGACGGGCGCGAGGGGGTCTACGGGGCAGGCGGAGAGGTGGCCCGCCTCGCGCTCCACAAGCGGGGGCACCGGCCCTGCGCAGGCGGGCCCGGCGTGGCGGCAGCGCGGGTGGAAGGCGCACCCCGGCGGGCGTTCCTGGGGCGTGGCGGGAGTCCCGGCGATCGGGACGAGCGGGCGTCCCGCCGTGCTCTCCGGGTGCGGCAACGCGTCGAGCAGGCCGCGTGTGTAGGGGTGTCGCGTGCGCTGGACGACGGCCTCCACCGGGCCGGACTCTACTACGCGGCCG
>VGCB01000485.1 GCA_016870235.1 Actinomycetota bacterium
CGTCGGCTTCCTCGTCGGGTTGCCGTCCTGGCGCCTCGTCGGCGACTACCTCGCGATCGTCACGCTCTTCTTCTTCCAGATCTTCATCACCGTCGTCACGAACGGCGACCACCTGTTCGGCACCAACTTCACGAACGGCTCGAACGGGATCCCGAACGTCGACCCGTTCGACCTCTTCGGCTGGGAGTTCCCCGTCGCGAACGAGGGCGTGTTCAACGTGGCCTACCTCTACGTCGCGCTCCTCGTCTTCGCGGTCGTGATCGTGCTGCTGCGGTTCCTGAACGCGTCGCGCACGGGGCGCGCCTGGAGATCGCTCCGCGAGGATCCGCTCGCCGCGGAGATGATGGGAATGCCCGTCAACCGCCTGAAGCTGATGGCGTTCGCCTTCGGCGCTGCGGTCGCCGCGCTCACCGGCGGCATCTTCGCCTCGCTCAACGCCGGCGTCTTCCCCCAGACGTTCGCGTTCCCGCTCCTGATCACCGTCTACACGATGGTCATCCTCGGCGGGTCGGGCAGCATGGCCGGCGTCGTCGTTGGCGCCGTGATCGTCAACGTGTTGCTCGAGGTGCTCCGCGAGCCGGGTGACTCGCGCTACGTCTTCTACGTCGTCATCGCCGCCGCGCTCCTCCTCGTGCTGCGGCCATGGCCGAAGCTCGCGGCGGTGCTCGGAGCGACGGTTGCGCTCGGGTTCGTCGCCCGCGCGATCGTCGGCGCCATCTCCGACGATGCCGTCGGGGGCGCGGCCGAGGGAGGCGGTTGGTTCGCCCGGGCGATCCGTCACTGGGTGATCGTCCCGGCCGACGTCGACTACTGGAAGCCGGTCACGTACGTCGCCCTCGTCGCGCTCGCGCTCCTCCTCACGCAGGTCGGCGGCTGGCTTCGCCTCGCAGTCCTCGTGCCGACGCTCTACCTGACCGCGTTCGTGTGGGAGAACGTGATGGCGCCGCAGCCCGAGCCGACGCGGTTCATCGTCCTCGGAGTGATCCTGATCGCGACGATGGTCATGCGGCCCGAGGGGATTCTCGGAGAGAAGCGGGTGCAGATCGTATGAGCGCGGCCGGTCGTGCTGCCTCGATGCTCGGGCACGGTGCATCGGTCGCACTGGGCGCTTCGCGCCGGAGGTTGGAGATTGGAGATTGGAGAGTGTTCGGGATGGGGCGGTCATGGGTGAGCTGAGCGAGCCCCTGTTGCGGATTGCCGGCGTGACGATGGCCTTTGGAGGGCTCACGGTCGTCTCCGATCTCGATCTGAACGTCGCGCCGGGGGAGATCGTCTCGGTGATCGGGCCGAACGGCGCCGGCAAGACGACCCTCTTCAACCTGATCACCGGGGTCTACCGTCCGACGAGCGGCGACATCCTCTTCGAGGGACGCAGCATCGTCGGGCTCGAGCCCCACAGGATCACGCAGCGCGGCATCGCGCGGACGTTCCAGACGCTTCGCCTCTTCCTCAACATGTCCGTCAAGGAGAACGTGATGGCGGCCGCGTACGGGCACACGAAGGCAGGCGCCTTCCGCTCGATGCTGCGGACGCCCGGGATGCGGCGCGAGGAGCGCGAGATCGAGCAGTTGGCCGAGAAGCGCCTCTCCTTCTTCGGGCAGCGGCTGATGGGCTACCGCTGGGATCAGCCCGCCTACTCGCTCTCGTACGCGAACCGGCGCCGGCTCGAGATCGCGCGCGCGACCGCGACGAACCCGCGGCTCCTGCTCCTTGACGAGCCGGCCGCGGGGATGAACCCGAACGAGACGCTCGAGATCGCCGAGCTGATCGGCAAGCTCCGCGACGAGGGCGGCTACACGATCCTCGTGATCGAGCACGACATGCACGTGGTCGAGGGCATCTCCGACCGGGTCGTCGCGCTCGACCACGGCGTCAAGATCGCCGAGGGCTCGTTCGAGGCGGTCGCGACCGATCCGCGGGTCGTCGAGGCGTACCTCGGGACCGGCGCGATGGCGCGGAAGGCCCTCTGATGGAGCGCGGGGGAAACGGCGAGGCGCTGCTCGAGCTCTCGGGGATCAACACCTACTACGGGCAGATCCACATCCTCGAGGACGTCGAGCTGCAGGTGCGCGCCGGCGAGCTCGTCTGCCTGCTCGGCGGCAACGCGTCCGGGAAGTCGACGACGCTGAAGACGATCCTCGGGATCGTGCGGCCGCGAACCGGCTCCGTGCGGCTCGCGGGCGAGGACGTGACGCGGCTGCCGACCGCCCATCGCATCCAGCGCGGCCTCGCGATCGTGCCCGAGAATCGTCGCCTCTTCGGGCCGATGACGGTGCTCGAGAACCTGGAGATGGGCGCCTACCTGCGGCCGAAGGCCGCCCTCGAGGAGGAGTTCGAGCGCGTCTACACGCTGTTCCCGCTCCTCTACGAACGGCGGGGCCAGCTCGCCGGGACGCTCTCCGGCGGCGAGCAGCAGATGGTTGCGATGGGTCGCGCGCTCATGTCGAAGCCGAAGCTGCTCCTGATGGACGAGCCGTCCATGGGGCTCGCGCCGATCCTCGTCGAGAAGAACTTCGAGATCATCGAGCAGGTGAACAAGGCTGGTGTGGCGATGCTCGTCGTCGAGCAGAATGCGAACGTGTCGCTCGCGATCGCCCACCGCGGCTACGTGCTCTCGACCGGTCGCGTCGTGCTGAGCGGGCCCGCCGCCGAGCTGCGCGAGAACGACGACCTCCGGAAGGCGTACCTGGGGCGATGAGCGCGACGTCGGCTGGACGCGTGGGGGAGGCGGTTCGGAGCCAGTTCCCGATCTTCG
>VGCB01000486.1 GCA_016870235.1 Actinomycetota bacterium
AGGGTCGCGGCTACAAGATCAGCGCCGTCACCAACGCCCCGCGGCAGGACTACCCGGAGAGCATCGTGCTCTTCCGGGGCGGCTTCGAGGGCGAGGGCCGGCGGCTGGCGCGCGACCTCGGGATCGCCGTCGTCGGGCCGCTCGACGGAATCCGCGCCACCGAGCTCCACGGCGCGCACGTCGTCTACATCCTCGGCGCGTAGCCCTCCCTACGACTCCGCGAGCGTCTGCAGGCGCTCCATCGCCTTGACCGTCTGCCTCGGCAGCTGGCGCCGGAGCAGCGGCGCGAAGAGCTTCGCGGGCAGCGTCCGCGGCGTGATCTCGATCGAGTGCGTCAACCGCGACCCCGGGCGCGTGCCCGTCTCGCGGGGCTCGACGACGAAGTCGACGGTCACGTCCATCATCCGGTCGCGGTAGCGCATCGCCAGGTGCCGGTCGGGCTCGCGGACGGTGATCTCGCCGTCCATCGTCCCGCTGCGGCCGCCGTCGCGATACGAGTAGCGAAGCGGCGTCCCGACCGTGTTCAGGCCGTCGCCGAGGCGCTCGACGCGCGTGCAGCGCTCGAGCCATTCGGGGGTTCGCGAGACGTCGTCGAGGATCGCGAACACATGGTCGGGCCCGCGCGAGACGTTCACGCTGTGCTGGAAGGAGATGGGCACATCGCCTCCTTCGTCGTGGGGGAGGACGCGACGTTACCAAACCGATCCGGCGGTCACGGCGCCCGCGATCTGCGAGGATCTCGCGGTGCCGCTCGACGATCTCGAGCCCCATCGACTCGCCGATCCCGGCCTGGCCGCGGAGGGCGAGCGTGTCGTCGCCTGGGCCCGCGCGAACATGCCCGTCCTCGCGGGGCTCCGCGACCGGCTCGCGGCGGAGCGCCCGCTCGAGGGACGGCGGATCGGGATGTGCCTGCACGTCGAGTCGAAGACGGCCGTCCTCGTCGAGGTGCTGCGCGCGGGCGGCGCGGAGGTCGTCCTCACCGGCAGCCCGGCGACGACCGACGACCGGGTGGCGGCAGCGCTCGCGCGCGACCCCGGCATCCGCGTGTACGCGCTCAAGTCGGACGCGGTCGCCGATCACCTCGCGCACGTCGGTCGCGTCCTCGCCTCCGACCCCGATCTCCTCCTCGACAACGGCGCCGACCTGATCGCAGCCTCCGTCGAGCGCGGAGCCGGGCGCATCGCAGCCGCGACCGAGGAGACGACGAGCGGACGGAACCGCCTGCTCGGCGAGCTCGCCGGCCGCGTGCCGTTCCCGGTCGTCGTGATCAACGACAGCCCGATCAAGCTCCTCTTCGAGAACGAGCACGGGATCGGCCCGGCGGTCGTCGACGGCTTCCTCCGCGCCACGAACAGCCTGATCGCAGGGACGACGTGCGCGGTCGTCGGCTACGGGTCGTGCGGGCGGAGCCTCGCGCGGACGCTGCGCGCGCTCTCCGCCTCGGTGATCGTCGTTGAGATCGACCCCGTGCGCGCGCTGGAGGCCGCGTTCGAGGGCATGCGCGTCGCACCGATCGCGGACGCGCTCGCCCAGGCCGACGCGGTCTTCACCGTCACCGGGCGGCCGCGGATCGTCACCGAGGAGCTGTTCGCCCACCTCCGCGACGGCGCCCTGCTCGCAAACGTGGGGCACTTCGGCACCGAGATCGACGTGCCGGCGCTCGAGCGCGTCTCCGTCGGGCGAACGGAGCTTCGCGAGAACGTGGTCGAGCATCGCCTGCCGGGCGGCCGGCGGATTCGGCTGCTCGCAGGCGGCGAGATGCTGAACCTGGCTGCCGCGAACGGCCACCAGATGCAGATCATGGACATGGGGTTTGCGCTCCAGGCGCACGCCATGCGGCTGCTCGCGACCGACCCTGCGCGGTTCGCCGCCGGGTACAACCCGGTTCCCGCCGCGGTGGACACGGCCGTCGCCGAGACGGCGCTGCGGACGCTCTCGACCGTGTCGCGCTGACCGGCGCTCAGCCGCACGCGCGGTTCACGTCGACCTCGTAGAGCGCCTGGTCCTTGAAGCCGCCCTTCACCCAGTTCGAGCTCCGGGGATCGAGCGTGTACGACTCGTTCAGCGCGACCCAGGCCGCGCAGTAGCGCTTCTCGATGAACTCGAACTGCCCGAGGCTGTACCAGCCGGCCGCGTTCCTCGGCTGCATCTCGGTGACCTTCGTGTAGGCGCGCCGGGCACCCGCGGCGGTGCCGGCGACGGAGGCCTGGGTCAGCCGCGCCTCGACCGAGAGCGGGTTCAGGGAGACGGCCGTGCGCGCGAGCCGCTCCGCCGCGGCGACCCGACCTTCGCCGTAGGCGGCGAGCGCGTCGCCGGCGTACCGCGTCGAGAGGTACGGGAAGAGCAGCGAGGCGACGACGAGCGCCGTCCCGACGACAGCGACCGGCGCAACGGGGAGCGGAGCCCGGCGCGGCGGGCGCGAGACCGCGAGCAGCCCGCCGATCGCGAAGAGCGTCGGAGCGGTGATGCCGAGGAAGTCGCCGTTGTAGTCGAAGATCCCGTGGACGGCGAAGGCGACCGGGAGGCAGACGAGCGCGGCGGCGGCGATCCGCTCGGCGCCGCCGAGGCGGCGCAGCGCGGCGCGGAAAGCGAGAAGCGACGCCAGGGCCGCGACGAGCGCGAGCGCGAGCGCGCCGACCCCGAGATCGGAGAGGAGCTGCAGGGGGATCGAGTGGGGCTCGGCGACCGCGGTCGAGCTCTCGCGCACGGGCGTGCGCGCGATCTTGAACGTGTATGCGCCCGTTCCCCCG
>VGCB01000487.1 GCA_016870235.1 Actinomycetota bacterium
GGAGTCGGAGTCGGAGTGGGTGCGGCTCTCATCCTGACGCAAGCCGGTGTCCCTCTACCGGCGTAAAAACAGTGAGCGCGTGCGAGTACGTCGCCGCGACGAGGGCGAATGCTTCATCGAAGCGATCGCTCTGATCCCAGCCGCGTGGCGTGAGGATCGCCTGCGCCCCTGCCGTGCTCCAGCGCTGGCCGCTGAGCTTGAGTCGCTGCGCGACCAGTGTCTTGCACGCAGCCTCCATCACGCCCGAGCCGACGGGCAGATGCTTCGCCCGGCAGTCCGCGTAGTGCATCCGATCGCGATGCGTCTCGAAGTAGCGCACCGCACGTTCGAGCGTCCGAGTGCGATGCGCGGACATGTTCGGCAGCTTCGCCAGGCGCTTGAGCGTACGGTGGACGGACGCGGCGCCGCCTTCCTCCTCGAGCAGGATGTGGCGGAGCTCGGTGAAGCGGCGGCGTGCCTTGATCGAGCCCTCGCCGTACGCAGCACCGAGCGCTGCGTTCAAGTGCTCGGCCGCATGGAAGAAGTCCAGCACCTGCACTCCTGCGATATCGAGCGAGTCGAAGAAGTCCCAGTGGTCCGGGGCGCCGTCGGATAGGAACACGACATCGAGGTCCGGGCTCCGCTCGTGGATCCCGCGCAGTTCCGCTGCGAGCATGGCCTTCACTCCGAGCTTCTTGAACTCGGGCGCGCGGCCGAAGCGGATCGCGCCGAGCAGCGTCTGAGATGCGTCGTAGAACGCGATCGACGCACACCCGACCTCGCGGAACGCGTCCGGGCCGCGCGCCGCAAGCCCCTGTGCGTGCTTGCTCTCTCGCGCCGCAACGTGGCTGTCGTCGCCGTCGATGGGCGCGTACACGCCATCGAGCGACACGGCCAGCACAGCCGTCCCTGTGGGGATGCCCTGCGACGCAATCAGTGCGTTCTGCCAGTCGTCGCGGTTCGCTTCCCACCGCTCCGAGACCGCCTTCGGCAGTCGATCGAGGCTCGACTTCGAGGGCGACATGCCGGTCAGACGCTCGATCGCCTCGGCCGCTTTCGTTGGCACCATCTGAGTGACCATCCAGAGCGCCGCACGAGCCGCTTTCGGCGTCCAGAAGCCGTCCACGATCCCAGTGCGCTTGTCCATGCTCGCGAACGAGCGCGCGGTTGGATCGGTGCGGTCGCGGAACAGAGCGCGACGCACGACGACCGGGCCCGCGGAAGTCATGTACTCCTTGCTCTCGACGAGCACGCGTCGGCACACGCGACCCTCGTATACGACGCCCTTCGCCTCGACGTCGGCCGCTGCCGCAAGGGCATCGCCCAAGGCCTCTTGGTGCGCCTCGCGAAAGAGAGCCTCGAGCTCCTCCTCGAGCTGTACGAACGACTTGCCGTCCTTGTCCGGATCCATCTTCCAGGCGTCCAGCTTGGACCGCACTGCCTGCGCGAGCCCTGTGAGCGCATTCGCGCGAGGAAACGGGAGAACCTTGCCCATGTGAGCCGAACACACGCGCCGTGACCAAACTTTCACGCATTGTCCGCGTCAGGATCGGATCTGCGCCGAGTCCGTGGAGCTTTGCGGACGCGATCACCGTGAACCACGCGGCGCTGGATTGGGCGTGATCGTCGCTGCCGACGAAGAGCCATGCTTTGCGTCCGGTGGCGATCCTGCGGTTCTCGCGCTCGGAGCGGTTGTTCGTCATCTCGAGTCGGCCGTCCTCGAGGAAGCGGGTGAGCGCGTCCTTCTGGTTGCGCGCGTAGCCGAACGCGGTGCGCAATAAGCCGCGTTGGTGCTCGAGGAGCGGCCAGTGCGCCTCGACCCACCCGAAGAAGGCCTCGACTTCTGGGCGCGAGAAGCGATCGCGCATCACCTTGCGCTGCGCGGGCGCCACGCCCTTCCACTTCTGCTCGTTGACGAAGAGTCGATGAATGCGAAAGAGCGCCTCGCGGGCGAGCGGCTCTTTGGCCGCAACCGCCGCCTCCCAGAACTTGGTGCGTCCGTGGGACCAGCACCCGACCTCGCGGCGCGTCGCGAAGTCGGGCGGGGCGTCTTCTGGAGGTTCCTCGCGATGGTCGCGAAAGAGGATGTCGTGGACGCTGTTCGCGTCAGCCTGCACGTAGCCCGAGAATCCTCTGAACATCTCGAGCGCCGAGACGCTCGTCTCGCGCGCGGTGTATTCGAAGAAGACGTGATCGCGGTCGGCGATCTGCACGACGAAGTGGCCGCGCGTGCACGCCTGACGCCTCGACTTGTTCTTCTCGTGGGTGCGAATCGGCTGCACCAGCACATGGGTAGAGTCGGTCAGGATGCAGAAGGCGGTCGCGAGCGCCTCTTTGCGCATGGCGTGGACGAGCGTCGCGCCCATCGTGCCGCCGATGTCCTCGAGCCATCTGCACATCAAGTCGCGCCCGATCGGCAAGCCCTCCGCAGCGAACTGCTCTTCCTTGCGGAAGAGCGGCAGGCCGCGGTGGAACTTGTCGGCGCCGATGTTCGCGAAGAGCGAGGGCGTCCCCATCGAGCGCTCGATGATCGAGGGCGGCATCTTCGCGGTGACGAGCGTCGTCGCACGCGTGCGCGGCGCGGGCATGGTGGAGCTCGCGCTCGTGGTGGTCTCGCTCGCCTGCGCGGCGGGCGTCGTCGCGCTCGGCGTCGCCTCGCCCGGCGACACGGACTCTGCGTCGGCGCCGGCCATCTCCTTCGCGAGGCGGTACTTGATGCTCCGCGTGACGACCACTACGGCACCGCCCCTGCGCCATCGGATGCGC
>VGCB01000488.1 GCA_016870235.1 Actinomycetota bacterium
CGATCGCGGCGCTTGCCGGCCGAGACAGCGTGCGGCCGGAGCACGTCGCCGAGGCGCTCAGCTACCGCTCGACGACCGAGGTCGGCACGTGACCGACCACCGGCGGATCGAGCGCCGGCACTCCGACTACCCGGCGCTCCTCCGTGCCATTCACGACCCGCCGGCGAGCCTCTGGCTCCGCGCCGGCTCTGCGCTCGCGCCGCTCCACGGAACCTGCGTCGCGGTCGTGGGAGCGCGGGCCTGCTCGGGCTACGGCAGGACCGTCGCCCGGATGCTGGGGCGCGAGCTCGCGGCGGCAGGCGCCGTCGTCGTCAGCGGGATGGCGCGTGGCGTCGACGCCGAGGCGCATCGGGGGGCGCTCGACGGCAACGGCCCGACGATCGCGGTGCTCGGCTGCGGGGTCGATCGCGACTACCCGGCGGCCCACGGAGAGCTGGCACGGCGGATCGTCGCGGGCGGCGGAGCCGTGGTCTCGGAGTACGAGCCCGGCATCGAGCCCGCGCCGTGGCGCTTCCCGGCCCGCAATCGGGTCATCGCGGGGCTGTCGCGGGCGGTGGTCGTCGTCGAGGCCCGGGAGCGATCCGGCGCGCTGATCACCGCCGACTTCGGTCTCGAGGAGGGCCGCGACGTCCTCGCCGTGCCCGGGGAGATCACTTCGGCGCTCTCGATCGGCGTCAACGCGCTCATCCGACACGGCGCCGTCCCGGTCACGGGGACCGGCGACGTGCTCGAGGCGGTCGGCCTCGAGCCTCCCGTGCGGGACGTCCCGGTCGACGGGCCTCCAGGGCTCGTCCTCGAGGCGCTCGCTGCCGGCGCTGCCGGCATCGACGAGATCTCCCGCCGGAGCGGCCTCGACGCGGCGGCCGTCGCCGCAAGCCTCGCCGCCCTCGAGCTCGACGGACGCGTGCTCGGCGACGACGGCGTCTTCCGCGCGCTCGTGCCGCCCTGACGGTCGTCGACGCCGTCGCCACTGTCCGGGCCGCGACGTCGCCAGGCGGCGGCCTCGTTCGATCTCGTGCGGCTTCTCGCAGCCTTGCAGCCGAAACCGGGTGAGACGCGCTGCGACCGCTTCAGGATCACGCCCGTCCGGTGTCTCGGCACCGTCCTGGCATGGCCGGCGTGCGGCAAGCATGGTAGTGCGGTGTCTCACAACAATCGTTTCCGGTCCAACGTTGTGAGACGCCGCACTAGACTCGCGCCCGTGAGGCGCGCGCTCGTCGCGGTCATCGTGGTGGCGACGTTCTGCGCGTCGCTCGTGGGCGGCGCCCAGGCCGGGGAGGTGGAGCTCGTGGTCGTGGACGACCTCGAACTGGACGCGCTCTCGGCGCACGGCGCGGTCGGCCTGATGGTGGCGGGCGCCGGGGAATGGGTGACGCGCGACGGCGCGATGTCGGCCCTCGTGCGGGGACGGGTCACCTCGTCGCACCTCGGCGGGCGAACGGGAGGAGAGGCGACGGTCTTGCCGGCGGCGACGCCGGGGGCGCGCGTCACCGTCTACGTCGCGCTGCCGCGTCCGGGACGGGCGCGCAACGACCGCCGCTACCCGGTCGCGATCGTCGGGGAGGGCTACCGCGGTCTCCTGACCTCGACCTCCACGCGTATTCCCGGCCTCCTCTCGGTGGCCGCCGTCGCTCCGACCGTAGACGCCCTCCGCGAGAGGCGATCGCCGCCGCTTCGCTGGCGGAGCGACGTGGCTGCGGTCGAGCGGCTGTCGCTGCTCGACCGGCGCTTGCGCGACACCTCGGACGCCCGTGATCCCGCGACGATCCTGCTCGTGGCGATCGCCCTCGGGATCGCCGCTCTCGCCCTCGTCCGTCGCTCGGCTCGGCTCGGGCGGGCGACGCTCGCAGCTCCCGTCCTGGCGCTCATTGCCACCAATGTCGTCTCGGCGGTCGACGTCTTCGAGCCCGCCGTCGCGATCGCCGCCGTCGGCGTCGCCGCCTCCGTCCTCGCCGTCCGGCTCACAACCCGGCCCGTGGCGCCGGCGTGGATCCTCGCGGGCGTCGTCGCGCTCTTCCTCGTCGCCCTCGTCTGGAAGCCGACGATCGCGGCGCTCAGCGTGATCGGCCCGCACCCGGAGTCCGGCGGACGGTTCTTCGGGATCACGAACCTCGTGGAGACGTTCCTGCTCGTGTCCACGGTCGCAGTCGTCGCGGTCGCCCGGCCTGCGCTCGCGGTTGCTCTCGCGGCGCTGACGCTCGTCACAGTCGGGTGGAGCCGCGCGGGAGCCGACGGAGGCGGGCTCATCGCCCACGGAGCCGCCTATGCGACGGTCATGCTCCTCCGCTGGCGCGGGCGCATCCGCGCCCTCGAGATGGCCGTCGCGCTCGCAGCGGTTGTCGGGCTCGCTCTCGCGGCGGTGCTCGTCGACCGCGCCACGGGTGGGTCGAGCCACGTGACGAGGGCCACGGGCGGCGGCGCCTCCGGTCTCCGCGGCAACCTCGCAGACCGGCTCGAGCTCTCCTGGCACGTCGCCACCGCCAACGCCCACACGGTCGCGATCTGCGTCGTCGCCCTCGTCGCGTCGCTCGTGCTCCTCGTCCGCGGGCCCCGTCCGACGGCGGTGGTGGGGCTCGCGGTCGGGATCGTGGTGTCGCTCGCCGTCAACGACAGCCCGGCCGACGTGCTCGTCACCGGCGCGCTCGGGCTCGCGGGTCTCGTCGCGATAGCCCGTGCCGAGGCGGGACGGGAGGCTGGCGGCAGCGAGGACATCGGCACGGCCACCCCCGCAGGTCT
>VGCB01000489.1 GCA_016870235.1 Actinomycetota bacterium
TCGCGGAAGAACGGGTCGGAGTCCGTCACGCGGTCGTCGGCGGCCGGGCCGACGTCGAGGATCGCCTCGCCGCCGCCGACGGGCCGGCAGCGGACGTCGAGCCCGGCGTGCCTTCCTCCCGACCGCATCGAGGCCGGCAGCAGGGCGTCGTCGCGGACCCGCCCGGTCACCTCGATCACCCCGTCCCTGACCTGGCCCCGGCGGAGCGCGGCGTAGGCGTACACGCGCTCCTCCTCGCAGGCGATCCCGTGCCCCCTCGCCTCCAGCACCGCCCGGCCGGGGAACTCCTCCTCGCGGTAGCCGAGCATGCGCCAGTGCGCCACCTCGCTGGCCGGCGCACGTCCGGGGCCGAGCGGCCAGAGGAGCCCGCAGGAGCCTCGCGCGGCGAGCGCGTCGAGGGACGGCGTGCGCGCCGCCTCTGTCGAGGTGCGGTCGCCGAGCTCCGGGTAGGCGCGGTCGCCGAGCCCGTCGAGGAGGACGACGCAGATCGCGCGCACGTCAGGCCAGCTGCTGGAGGAGATCGGCGACGGGAGCGGGAACGAGGGCCTGCCAGTCGCCGCCCTCGCGGAGCCGGCGCCGCACCTCGGCGCCCGACACCTCCTTCGCCGCGCCAGGGTCGACGACGACGACCTCCTGGCCGTGGGCGCGGAGCCGGCGCGCCTTCTCCTCGCCCCAGGCGTCGAACACCCGCAGGACGTGGACGGTGCCGGGCAGGACGTAGTCGGGCCAGAGCTCCGGCTGCGAGATCGGGAAGGGCACGATCGGCGCGTCGTCGAGGCCTTCGGCCCGGAGAACCGCCCGCACCATCAGCGCCCGCCGGCCGAAGGAGAAGGGGTTCGCCTCAGGCGTCGAGCGCACAGGGTCGACTGCCTCCTCGACGCGGCTCGCACGGTCGGCGTTCGTGATCCCGACGACGACGGCGGGAAAGCGGCTGCTCGCGTGGCGCAGGAGCTCGAGATGCCCGTTGTGGAACGGCTGGAAGCGCCCGTGCACCATCCCGATCGGCCCCTGCCAGCGCGCCGCCGAGGCTGTCGCCCGGCCGGGGCGGTCGAGCGCCGCTACAGCCGGAGCTCGCGCCACGCCGTCTCGTAGTGCGGGACGAGGAACTCGAGGTGGCTCTCCATCTCCGAGGCGGCGCCGTCCTCGTCTCCCTCCGCGATCGCCTCGGTGATCACTCGGTGCTGCGCGTGGAGCGCGAGGTGGAAGTCGCGCGAGAGCCGCGATCGCTGCAGGTGCGTCGTCAGCGCCTCGAAGAGCGGCCGCGTCGCGATCAGGAGCAGCCGGTTCCCGCACGTCTCGATCAGCCGCGTGTGGAAGTCGGAGTTGACCGCGTACTCCTGCTGCGGGCCGAGCGCCGGTGTGTCGGGCGGGATCGCCTCCCGCAGCCGCTCGAGATCCGGCTCCTTCCGGCGGCGCGCCGCGAGCCGTGCCGCCGGGACCTCGAGGAGCATGCGCGTCTCGATCAGCTCCTCGAGCGTGAGGTCGCGCGCGTCGGTCAGCAGGCTGATGTTCGAGCTCATGTAGTCGGAGAGGTGGTCGAGGGTCGGGAGCGTCACGTAGCTGCCGCCGCCGGCCCCCTTCGCCGTCCGGATCAGGTTCTGCGCCGCGAGGAGCCGCAGCGCCTCGCGGACGGTGGCGCGGCTGACCCCGAACTCGGCCGCGAGCTGGGTCTCGTTCGGGAGCCGCTCGTCGCGCGTGAGGCAGCCGATGACGATCAGCTCCCGGAGCTGATCGGCCACCTGCTCGTAGCTCTTGCGAGCGCGGCTCCGGCGGGACACCGACGCGGCCCGCTCGACAGGCCGAAGGCGCCCTTCGAGGATCCGACCGGACGGACTGCCCCCGAGCGTGTCGTCGTTGCCCAACCTCGTCATCTGTCCCCCGCGTCTCGCGGTTCCAGGCGTCGCCCGGCCTCCCTTCCGGCCTATGTGGCCGTCATCCCGAACTCCTGGTTCCCCGCCACCGACGACGGGCTGGCCGTCGGCGGCAGGACGCCGCCGAAGTACTCGGTCAGCGACGTCGTCGCGCGCGACGCGCGCAGCTCGGCCCGTCGAGCCGTCGTCGCCGCCTCGTCGATCTCGAGCGTGCGCTCGTCCGCGAACACGACCCCGTAGGCGTCGCGCGCGAGCGCGATGCTCGTGAAGTCGTCGAGCACGTCCTCGCGCACGGCCTCCGGCAGCCGGTCGAGCGGGTCGCCGTACCCAGCGGCGTTCGGCTCCCGGAACTCGATGAACTCACCGGCCGCGAACGTGACGCCGGTCACCTTCGCCGCGAGCGCCTCCTCCTGCGTCGTGTCCGGGTTCTTGCGGCAGGAGGCGACGAGGCCGTCCCAGCCGCCGAAGATCCCGCGCGGCGGGTCGTACTGGCGGTCGCCCTCGCACGAGTAGATGCCGTCGACGAGAAAGCGGTTGCGACGGATGATGCCGATCCCGCCGCGCCATCTTCCAGGTGCGGCCGGCTCCGGCCGAAGCTCGTACTGGTCGCACCGGATCGGGAACCGCATGTCGAGCTCCTCGATCGGGTTGTTCCGCGTGTTCGCCATCAGGTTGTCGACCGAGTCCATCGCGTCCTTGCCGTGACGGCCGCCGTACGAGCCCTCGTTCACCTCGAGGTAGAGCCAGTACTCGCCCGCCTCCTCGCTGAAGCCGGAGTACGCGCAGAAGTGGAGGCCCGCCGAGTTGCCCGCCGTAACGCCCTCGGGGAGGGCATCCGCCAGCGCCAGGATCGTGTTGTCGA
>VGCB01000490.1 GCA_016870235.1 Actinomycetota bacterium
CTGGTTCGCGCTCCGGAGGTCGTCGAGGGTCAAGGGGTGCAGGGGAAGCGTGGCCGCGAGCGCGTCGAGGTCCGCGGCTGACGGCGCGGCGACGTCGATCCGCAGGAGCGAACACCTCTCGGCCCGTGATCGCTCGAGCGCAGAGCTCAACGTGTTTGCATCGACCGGCTCGGCCTGCTCGACCCCTTGCCGGTACCGCCACGCCTGGATCATCCCTGCGAGCCTAGAGAGGCCGTGGGTCAGTCGAGGGTGATCTCCAGGTGCAGCGCCATTCGCAGCGCCGGAAGCCACGACGGGACGTCGGTGCGGCCGAGGAGCGCAGCGGCGGCTGCGGCCAACGTGAGCAGGCCGACGGCCCGTCCCGCGGGGTCGACCACCACGAGGGCACGGTGCCCGCGGCGCAGCATCAGGGCGAGTGCCTCGAGGACCGATGCCTGCTCCGTGAACGTTCGGGGGCTCGGCCTGTCCGGCGAGGATGGCGGGAGCCACCGGCGACTGGCCGCGCGCCATCGCCTCGACGACGTCGCGCTCGGTGACGATCGTGGCGGAGCCACCGAGCAGCTCCGCGGGCGCACTGGTGCGGATCATGGCCTGGGCGACCTGTTGCAGGGTGGCGTCGCTGCTGAAGGTGGGCAGCGGCGCCAGCTCCAGCTCGGCGAGGATCGCTGCCGTCCTCAGCTCGCTCGGGGGACCGGACAACGGAGGCTCCTCTCGTCGCGGGTGGTCAGAGGAACTGGCGTCGTGGCGTGGGTTGCGGCGGCCCCCCGGCGCGCTCCAGCCGACGCGCCAGGGAGACGAGGAATTCCCGGACCAGGGCCTCGGTGGACCGTCGGTCCCGTTGCTCGTCGAGCCGCCGGGCCAGCTCGCGCCGAGCGGGGCGGTAGTTGGCGCTGAGGCTGAGGTGGCTGAGCCCCGGCCCGAGGGGAGCGAGCTCCAGATCGCCCTCCAGGAGCCCCACCGATTGCAGCGGCTCGCCCCACGCGAGGGTGACTACCACGGCCTCCTCGCGCTCGCGTGGCGGCCCGACGTCGACGCGGACCACCGGGTTCCCTCGATCGCCGGCCGTCGCGGCCCGGATGGCCTCGGCGACGACGCCACCGGGATCGGCCGCGAGCACCTCGCGCGCCGCGGCGAACGGCTGGGCCACCGGGGTGAAGTCGTAGACGAACATGGCTCCGCCGAGCGTCGCGGCTGGCGCCCCGGGCGGTACAGGGCCGAAGGTCACGGCAACCAGAGACTTCAGCACCCTGATCAGGCTCTCGCTGAGCATCCCGGACGTCGCGCCGGCTAGGTCGAACACCGGTAAGCGTTGGCCCTGCGGGACCGTCGTCGAAGCTGCTCAGATCTTGGTGTCGAGGGGGGCTCGCCATTCGAGGAGGACGCCGCCGTCCGGACGGTCCGTGACCGTGCAGGTGCCTCCGAGGGTGTGTGCTCGCTCGGCGAGGTTGCGCAGGCCGTGTCCGGTGTGCTCGTCGGCCGCCATCGACGCCAGGCCGCGGCCGTCGTCGGCGACGCGCAGCACGATGTCGGCGCCGACCTCGATCAGCACGTCGACGCGGTGAGCCTGCGCGTGGCGGGCCACGTTCGCGAGCGCCTCGCGCAGCGAGGCGAGCAGGTGCTCGGCCACGTCGTGCGGGACCACGCTGTCGACGGGCCCATCGAAGTGGACGACAGGAGCAACACCCAGCGACGGCTCGGCCTCGGCGACAAGGTCGAGCACCTCGCTGCGCAGGCCGCGGTGCGAGTCGTGCTGGAGCGCGAAGATCGTCGATCGGATCTCGCGCACCGTGGCGTCGAGATCGTCGATCGCGGTGGCGACCCGGTCGCCCACCTCCTTGTGCACCACGAGGCGCTCCGTCGCCTGGAGCGACATCCCCGTCGCGAACAGGCGCTGGATCACCTTGTCGTGGAGGTCGCGCGCGATGCGCTCGCGGTCCTCGATGATCGCGAGCTCCTGCACCTGCGCGTGCAGCCGGGCGTTGTCGACGGCGACCGCGGCCGCGGCGGCGAGTGCGATGACGAGGGTCTCGTCGTCCTGGCTGAACTCGGTCGCGTCGACCTTTTCGCACAGGTAGAGGTTCCCGAACACCTGGTCGCGGACGCGGATCGGAACGCCGAGAAAGGAGCGTATCTCCGGGTGGTGGGCCGGGAACCCGGCCGAGTCGGGGTGCTCGCTCAGGTCTCGGAGCCGGATGGGCTCGGGATGGTTGACCAGCAGGCCCAGGATGCCTCGGCCCTCCGGGAGGTGGCCGATCCTGGCCGCTGCGTCGGCGCCGAGTCCGGCGTAGAGGAACTCGACGAGGTGACCCTCGGGGTCGATCACCCCGAGCGCGGCGTAGCGGGCCCTGGCGAGCGATCGGGCCGACTCCACGATGCGTTGCAGGACCACGGGTAGCGTGAGGTCCGAGGCGACGGCTAAGACCGCGTCGAGCAGGCGCGCCAGCCGGTCCCCGTCTCCCGGGATGGCGGGGCCCGCAGCGTCGACGGCCATGCCCGGAGTGTACGAGGCGAAGTGGAGGATGATCCGATGGCGGAGCCGACACGAGTGTTCCTGCTCGACGATCACGAGGTCGTCCGGCGCGGGCTGAAGGAGCTGCTCGAGGCGGACGGCGACCTGGTCGTGGTCGGCGAGGCCGGCACCGCGGCCGAGGCGCTCGCCCGGATCCCGCCGACGAGGCCCGACGTCGCCGTGCTCGACGTGCGCCTGCCCGACGGCAACGGGGTCGCG
>VGCB01000491.1 GCA_016870235.1 Actinomycetota bacterium
GGTCGCTATGGGTGCCGAGGAGGGCGGCGGCCGTCGAGAACGCGTCGGCGACCCGGGCCACCGCGACCGCGTCCTGCGCGACCGAGGCGTTCGGGACGGCCTCGAGCGGGTACGGGATCGAGCCCATGCGGGGATTCAAGCGGGGGCGGCGCCTGGAGGCCCCGGCCCTACGATCTCCTCGATGCCCGCCCGGACCATTCCCTCCCTGCACCGCGAGCTCGCGGCGTGCCGCCGCTGCCTCGAGGCCGGCTACCCGATCGCGTCGCTCCCGGTCTTCGAGGGACGCGCCGGCCAGCGCGCGTACCTGTTCGGCCTGGCGCCGGGCATCGCCGAGGGTGACGAGCGGCGCCCGTGGCGCGGCCGCGCCGGCGCGACGCTGCGGCGCTGGCTCGAGCTCGACGAGGAGGGGTTCTACGAGACGTTCTACTGCGCGTCGGTCACGCGGTGCTTTCCCGGCCGGTCGGCCTCCGGACGCGGCGATCGCACCGCCACGGCGGCCGAGCGCGCGCTCTGTCTGCCGTGGCACGAGGCCGAGCTCCGCCTGCTGCGGCCCGACCTCGTCGTCACGGTCGGCCTGACCGCAGCCCGCCGGCTCGTCGGGATCGCGTCGATGACCGAGGCGGTCGGGAAGAGCTACACGCGTGACGGCGCGATCGTGATCCCGCTGCCGCACCCGAGCGGGGCGAGCGGCTGGCTCAACGACACGACGAACCGCAGGCGCCTCGGCAAGGCCCTGACCCATGTCCGGCGCGAGATCACACGGCTCGCGGAGACGGGATGACGACTCCGGCTGCGCACGACGGGCTGCGGCTCGACCCGATCCTGATGAGTTACGCGAGCTGGCCGAAGCGGGCCGCGGCGTACATCCTCGACGGGTTCATCCTCGGCATCGGGCTCGCCGCCGCGCTGATCGTCGCGGCCGTGGCGGGCGGGCACCGCGAGGACGGTGTCTTCCCGGTCGTCGCATGGGTGTACTACCTGACCGCTCCGGCCGTCTACACGACGTACTTCCACGGGACCACGGGCCGCACGCCGGGCAAGCGACTGCTCGGCCTGCGGGTCGCTGACGCGCGGGACGGCACGCCGATTGGCTTCGCGCGGGCGCTCGTCCGCCAGGTCTCGACCTTCGCGATGTGGACGCTCTTCGCGCTGCCCGGCATCGTCGACGGGCTCTGGCCGTTCTTCGACGAGCGCCGTCGGGCGCTGCACGACCTCCTCGTTCGATCGGTCGTGATCGACGAACGCGACTGATCCCCCACCTACACTCAGCTCGTGACGAAGGACGGCGGCGACCGCATCCCCCTCGACCCGGAGACCGAGCAACGGATCGACGAGCCCGTCTCGGCCGAAGCCGTGCGGGAGACGCGCCTGACGCCCGCGCAGGCGATCGAGGCGATGTCGATCCGGCTGCCCGTCCGCGGCAACCGCAAGCTGCGGCGGGCGCTCGAGCGCGCGAACGCCGATCCGCAGCTGAAGGCGTGGTGGCACGTCGCCAACGTGAACGCGGTCGTCCGGCTCGAGATCAACGACCACTCGTGGGTGCACATCCAGATCGTCGCCAACATCGCGCTCAAGCTCCTGCGGCAGCTCGTGAAGAACGGCGTCGAGCCTTCGGTCGTCCGCGACTACGGGATGACGGTCGAGGACGCGGAGCTCGTGGTCGTGCTCGCGGCCCTCACGCACTGCGTGGGGATGTCGGTGCACCGGCGCGGGCACGAGGACTGGAGCCTCTTCCTGGCGGAGCCGAAGCTGCACACGCTGCTGGACGGGATCGTCGACGAGCCCGACCGCACGGTGATCGTGGCAGAGGTGCTGCAGGCGATCACGAGCCACCGGGCGGACGGGGAGCCACTCTCGCTCGAGGCCGGCATCCTCCGGGTCGCGGATGCGCTCGACATGGCGAAGGGTCGCTCGCGCATCCCGTTCGAGCGGGGCCGGGTGTCGATGCACTCGCTCTCGGCCGCAGCGATCGACGAGGTGTCGATCGACGACGGCGAGGAGCGGCCGGTGCGGATCGAGATCCTGATGAACAACTCCTCCGGCCTCTACCAGGTCGACGGGCTGCTGAAGGCGAAGCTCCGTGGCTCGGGGCTCGAGCCGTACGTGGAGGTGCTGGCGCACATCGACACGGAGAGCGAGAAGCGTCTCGTGCCCGTCTACCGGCTCGACCCGTGACGGGCAGCGGCGGCCGTCGCCGGAGCCACGCCGTCGGGCCGGCATCGTAGGATCCGCGTCATGACCTTCAGCGGCGTCCTCGGCGCGACGTGGGACATGTACGTCCGGTTCTTCCTCAAGTTCTTCCTGCTCGCGCTCGTCGTCTTCGCGGCGGTGAACGCGGTCTTCGCGGTGCTGGTCGAGGCTCTGGGCACGGAGACGGACGGGAGGCGGCTGCTCGTGTTCGCGATCGGCGCAGCCATCAGCCTCGTCGGCACATTCTGGCTGCAGGGCGCGATGGTCTTCGCGGTCGAGGACGTGCGGGACGGGACGTCCGACTCCTCGACGATGGACATCCTCCGCAAGGTCTCGCCGCACTTGGGGACGCTGGTCCTGGCGGGGATCCTCGCCGGCTTCGCGATCGGGGTCGGCTTCATGCTCCTCGTGATCCCCGGGCTGTTCCTGCTGACGATCTGGTCGGTGATCGCGCCCTCGATCGTGGTCGAGGGGAAACGGGTGCCGGAGGCGTTCTCGCGGTCGCTGCAGCTCGTGCGCG
>VGCB01000492.1 GCA_016870235.1 Actinomycetota bacterium
CAGCCGGCGGTAGCGCATCATCGCCTCGTGCGTGGTGCCGGCGAACGCGACGCGGCCCTGGCTGAGCAGCACCGACCGCTCGCACAGGCGCTCGACGGAGGCGGCGTCGTGCGAGACGAAGACGATCGTGCCGCCGCGCTGCCGGAACTCCGAGACGACGCCGAAGCACTTGCGCTGGAAGCTCTCGTCGCCGACCGCGAACACCTCGTCGAGCAGGAGCACGTCGGCGTCGAGGAACGCCGCGATCGCGAACCCGAGCCGCATCGTCATCCCGGACGAGTACGTGCGGATGGGGCGGTCGATCGCATGCTCGAGCTCGGCGAACGCGACGATCTGGTCGAAGCGCTCGTGGATCTGCCGCCGCGGGAGCCCCTGGATCGACCCGTTCAGGAAGAGGTTCTCGCGCCCCGAGAAGTCGGGGTGGAACCCGGCGCCCAGCTCGAGCAGCGAGCCGACGCGGCCGCCGACGGCCACCGAGCCGCGCGTCGGCTTGATGATCCCGGCGACGAGACGCAGGAGGGTCGACTTGCCGGAGCCGTTCCGGCCGATCAGGCCGACCGCCTGCCCCGGCTCGACCTCGAGCGAGACGTCCTCGAGCGCCCAGACCTCCTGCGCGCCGGTGCGGCCGCGCGCGACGAGGAGCTCCTTCAGCGTCGACGTCTCGCGCGCGCGGACGACGAACCTCCGGGCTGCGCTCTCGACCCGGATCTCGCCGGTGCGGACGCTTGTCACTACGCGCCCGCCTCGCGGACGTGCGCGGCGAGGCGGGTCACGATCTCGGGGTCGGTCCGGGGGAGGACGCCGTGACCGAGGTTGAAGATGTGCCCCGGCCGTCCCGCCGCGCGCGCGAGCACCGCGTCGGCCCCGGCGCGGACGACGTCCCACGGGCAGAGGAGCACGGCCGGATCGAGGTTCCCCTGCACGGCGCGGTCGGGGACGCGCGACCAGCCCGCGTCGAGCGGCACCCGCGCGTCGAGCCCGATCACGTCGCCGCCGGCCGCCGCCATCGCCTCGAGCAAGTGCGGGGTGCCGGTGCCGAAGTGGATCGTGGGCGCGTGCGCGGCGCCGAGGACGCGGGCGCTCCACGGGGCGACGTGCCGCTCGTACTGCTCGGCGGAGACGGTGCCGATCCACGAGTCGAAGAGCTGGATCGCGTCGGCACCGGCCTCGACCTGCGCCGCCACGTACCCGGTGAACGTCGCTGCGAGCTTGTCGAGGAGGGCCGCCCAGGTGTCGGGCTCCGCGAGCATCAGCCGCTTCGTCTCGTTGAGCTCACGGCTCGGCCTGCCCTCGACGAGGTAGCTCGCGACCGTGAAGGGCGCACCGCAGAAGCCGACCACGGCCTGGTCGGCTCTGAGGGCCGCGCGGACGAGCCGGATCGCCTCGTAGACCGGGGCGAACTCCTCCGGATCGGGCACGCGCACCCGGTCGACGTCGGCCCGCGTGCGGATCGGGTGGGCGACGACCGGCCCGACGCCCTCGACGAGCTCCACGCCGACACCCATGCCGAGGACGGGCGTCATGATGTCGGCGAACATGACCGCGGCGTCGACGTCGTGGCGCTCCACCGGTTGCAGCGTGACCGTGGCGCAGAGCTCGGGCGTGTTGGCGACGTCGAAGAAGGCGTGCTTCTCGCGGATTGCCCGGTACTCGGGGAGCGACCTCCCTGCCTGGCGCATGAACCAGACCGGCGTCCGCTCGACGGGCTCCCGACGGGCTGCCCGGACGAGGAGCGGAGCGGTCACACCGGGAGCCTACCGGGGTGGGTCGGGACGGCCGCCCGATGCAACCGGCCCGGACTCGGTGCAGGTGTGGAGGTCTGCGGCCGGTCAGGAGGTTCCGGAGGTTTCGCCCGGCCCACCGACGTCTGCCCGCTCACCCCGCCGGGCACTGTCGAAAAGGGCCCGGGCACTGTCGGAAAGGGCAGTGTCCGAAAGGGACAGGACCTCTTGGGCCACCGGCCTCCTCCCCACGGGATCGATTCTATTGCGGAAGGTGTTGCGTGTCAGTTCCGAGACGTGTCGGTTCCGTTTCGGTTTCTCCACAGGACTTGGGCCGCACGGCGCCGCAGCACGAGTCGTCCGCTGGGGAACCGGCGACGGGCCGCACTACACTCGCGCCATGCCCCGGCGCGATCCGCTCGCACCCCGCTGGCTCGGCTGCGACGTGCCGCCGCAGCGCGCCGGTGTCGTCTCGACTGCCCGCCTCCGGGTCGAGAACGCGGGCGCCGCCACCTGGCGCTCGACCGACGACGGCGGCCTGCGCCTCGCCTACCACTGGCTCGATCCGCGCGGGAACCCGATCGTCTGGGACGGCGAGCGCACCGTCCTCGCACGCCCCGTCCGCCCGGACGAGGCGGTCGAGGTCGAGCTGCGCCTGACCGCGCCGCGGCCGCCGGGTCGCTACCGCCTCGCCGTCGATCTGGTGGAGGAGCACCGGTTCTGGCTGGCCGAGATCGGCTGCGCGCCGCTCGAGCTCGACGTCGAGGTGGCGCCGCGCATCGCTGCGCGCCGGCTCGGCGTCCGGATCCACGGCGGCGACGATCCGCGCACGCGGGCGGCCCTCGCGACACAGGAGGAGCCGCTCGCCGAGGTCGGCGCCGAGGTCGAGGCGATCGCCCATCTCGTCGCCGGCGCGGAGCCCGAGCCGGGGTGGTCGGCGCGCCTGCTCGACGGGCACGCCGAGGGCTATGTGGCAGTCGG
>VGCB01000493.1 GCA_016870235.1 Actinomycetota bacterium
GACCTCCGGGTCGAGATCCGCTGTCCCGGCGAGACGCCGTACTTCGACAAGATCAACGTCGCCTACTCGCGCTGCGGTGAGGAGGGCTCGGTCGAGACCGTGAAGGCGCTCACGGGGCTCCCGATCAACTACCTGATCACGATCAACTTCCGCGGCTTCCGCCGGCTCGTCGACAAGCTCGGCGGCGTCTGGATGGACGTCGACCGTCGCTACTTCAACGATCAGGGCGGGGAGTGCGACGGCTGCTACGCCGTCATCAACCTCCAGCCCGGCTACCAGCGCCTGACCGGGTTGAAGGCGCTCGACTACGTCCGGTTCCGCCATACCGACTCCGACCTCCACCGCAACGCGCGGCAGCAGCAGTTCGTCCGCGCGTTCAAGGACCAGATCAGGACGAACTTCTCGATCACGAAGCTGCCACAGGTGATCGAGGTGATCACGAAGCACGTCGAGGTCGGCGAGGGGGGCGGCGCGGACGTCAGCGCGCGCACGGTGCTCAGGTACGGCGCGCTGGCATACACGTTGCCGGCGGGGCACGTCTTCCAGACGCGGATCGAGGGCCTCGAAGGTGCGTCCGACCTGACGACGGCGACCGACAACATCGAGCGGGCGATCGAGCAGTTCGTCCGGCCCGACGCCGAGGCGCCGCAGAAGGCGACCTCGGTCGCCCTCGGGACGAAGCGCAGGGTGAAGGTGATCCCGCCGCTGGAGACGACGGTCACGGTCCTGAACGGGAACGGGATCACCGGCTCCGCCTCGAGCGCCAGCTACCTGCTCGGCCGACGGTCGTACGCGATGGTCTACCCGCCGAACGGCGTCCCCGCGAACGCGCCGAGCTTCGACTTCTTCGAGACCGTCGTCTTCTTCGATCGGGCGAGGGAGGGTGCGAGCCAGGCGGCGAAGCGCGCGACTGCGCTCTTCGGGTCCGCCGAGACGCGGCCGCTCACGCCCGCGATCCGGAAGCTCTCGAACGGCGCCCTGCTCGTCGTCGTCGTCGGCCGGACGTTCCACGGCCGGCTCGCCGCCGCGCCCGTCGACCAGACGCCCGACCGGAAGAAGGCGGAGGTGGCGCCCCGGCAGGACGAGGCGCTCGGGCTCCTGCGCGACGTCCAGCCGAGGGTCGACTTCCCGCTCTACGTCCCGAAGCTGATCGAGAGGACGTCGCGGCTCTCGTCCGCGAAGCCGGTGCGGGACTACAACATGGACCCGAAGGGGAAGCACCGGACCGTCCGTCTCGTCTACCGGACGGGCGGCAACGACTACTGGGGCATCCAGCAGACGAGCTGGGACAAGGCGCCGGTGCTCTCCGCGAAGAACTTCTCGCGCACGATCGGCGGCCGGCGGTACGACCTCTACTACAACGGCCCCCGGCTCCACATGATCGTGATGCGGACGAAGCGCGCGACCTACTGGGTCGTCAACTCGCTGCTCGACAGCCTCTCGAACGAGACGATGATCGCAATCGCGAAGAGCCTCCGTCCGATCGGCGTCGTCTCCCGGTGACGCGGGCGGCTCCGTGAAGGTCGCGGTCTTCGGCGCGGGCTACGTGGGTCTCGTCACCGGAGCGTGCTTCGCCGACCTCGGACACGAGGTCGTCGTCCGCGACGTCATCGCCGACCGGGTGGCCGCACTGCGAGCCGGGAAGGTGCCGATCCACGAGCCGGGCCTCGAGGAGGTGATCGCGCGCGCGGGCTCCCGGATCGTCTTCACCACCGACGTCGCCGAGGCGCTCGACGGTGCTGACGTCCTCTACATCGCCGTCGGCACGCCGCCGACCTACTCGGGCGACGCCGACCTCTCGGCCGTGTGGACTGTCGTGGACGATCTGCCGCAGGTCGAGCGCCGGGTCGTCGTCGTGACCAAGAGCACCGTGCCCGTCGGCACCGGCGAGAAGATCCGGCAGCGGCTCGACGCGCGCGGGCTCGCCCACGTCGGCTACGCCTCGAACCCGGAGTTCACGGCCGAGGGCACAGCCGTCCGTGACTTCATGCACCCCGACCGGATCGTGATCGGCGCGTTCCGCGACGAGGACGCCGATGTCGTCGCGAAGCTGCACGCGGGCATCGACGCGCCGGTCGTCCGCTGCGACGTCGCCTCGGCGGAGATGATCAAGCTGGCCGCCAACGCGGCGCTGATGACGCGGATCTCGTTCATCAACGAGATCGCGAACGTCTGCGAGGCGACGGGCGCCGACGTCGTCCGCGTCGCCGAAGGCATCGGTCTCGACCGTCGCATCGGCAAGAGCTTCCTCCGCGCCGGCATCGGCTTCGGCGGCAGCTGCCTTCCGGGAGGCGCCCCGGTCGTGGTCGAAGGCGAGGGACTCGTCGAGCTGGCGACGTTGTTCGAGCGCTGTTGCGGCGAGACCGATGGGCAGGACGTCGAGGTTGCCCTGCCACTCGGGCTCCAAGTGCTTGCGTGGGAGCCCGGGGCGCCGGAGGCGGAGTATCGGGAGGTGGCGGCGATCACTCGCCGTCGGTACGAGGGCGAGTTGCTCGGTGTCCGGCACCCGTTCGGAAAGCGCGTGTACGCGACGCCGGATCACCCGTTCCTCGTTGCTTCGGAGTCTGACCAGACGGTGGAGGTGCGGTTAGCGCGGGATCTGGTGCCCGGGGATCTGATTCCGAACGTGAGCGTGTGGCATCTCTCGCCCACCGTCTTCCGTCACGCCCCTCGGGGCTCCGCTTCCGCGAC
>VGCB01000494.1 GCA_016870235.1 Actinomycetota bacterium
CATTGTGCGTGAGAGAATCGTGCCTCACCGACCGAGGAGGGAGAGATGGCAGCCACGTCCGGACGGGGGACGACGCTCATCGACCTGTCGCTCGAGATCACGAACGGGATGCCGGCGCACGCGCTGTTCCCGCCGCCGACCTGCCTGCCCTACGTCGACCACGAGCAGTCGAGAGCCGCCGGCCTCGGCGAGCCGGGCGACCCGTTCACCTATGCGGTGAACTACATCGCGACGCTCGAGCACGTGGGGACGCACGTCGACGCCCCGCTCCACATCGGCGCCGGCGGGGCCGCGATCGACGAGCTGTCGCTCGACTGGTTCTGCGGCAAGGCGGTCTGTCTCGACGTCCGTCACGTTCCCGACCTCGGCGACATCACGGTCGCGGATCTCGAGGCGGCCGAGGAGAAGGCGGGCGTCCGGGTCGACGGCCACATCGTGCTGCTCTGCTCCGGCCTCCACGCGCGCCACTGGCCGAACCGCGAGGTCGTCACCTCGAATCCCGGGATCACGCCGGAGGCGACGCGCTGGCTGCACGGGCGCGGCTCGCGCGTCCACGGGGTCGAGGGGCCGTCGACCGACAAGGCGGGCACGAAGGAGTTCCCGAACCACCGTCTCTGCCGCGACCTCGGAATGATCCACTACGAGTGGCTCGTCAACCTCGAGTCGCTGCTCGACAAAGGCGAGTTCTGGTTCGAGGGGTTCCCGCTCAAGCTCCGTGGCGGCACGGGATCGCCGGTGCGCGCGATCGCGGAGATCGCGACCTGATCGCGGCCTGTCCGGGACCGCGTGGTGCTCACGAGTCGCCGGCGTGCTCGGACGCGCCCAGCAACCGGTCGACGGCGTCGGCGAGGAGCCCCTCGCCGTCGGCCGCGGCGGCGGCGCTTCGGGCGCGCTCGAGCAGGTCGCGGTCCTGGCGGAGGCGCGTGAACCGGAGGTCAGTCAGCCCCGACTGGCGTCCGCCGAGGAGCTCGCCCTCGCCGCGGAGCTCGAGGTCGCGCTCCGCGAGCGCGAAGCCGTCGGTCGTCTCGACCATCGCCTCGAGCCGCTCGACGGCACCCTCGGAGAGCTCGTCGCGACTGCGGGAGACGAGCAGGCAGTAGGACTGCTCGGCACCCCGACCGACCCGGCCGCGGAGCTGGTGCAGCTGCGCGAGCCCGAACCGGTCGGCCTCCTGGACGATCATGATCGTCGCGTTGGGAACGTCGACGCCGACCTCGATCACGGTCGTGGCGACGAGGACGTCGAGCTCGCGGGCCTTGAACGACGCCATCACCGCGCGCCGGTCGGCGGGCCGCAGCCGCCCGTGCAGGCAGCCGACGCGGTAGCCGGAGAGCTCGCCGCGGCGCAGCCGCTCCGCCTCGTCCTCGGCCGCCCGCGCGACCGTGGTCTCGGACGCCTCGATCAGCGGGCAGACGACGTACGCCTGCCGGCCGGCGTCGAGATGGCGACGGAGCCGCGTATACGCCTCCGACGTGCGCTCCTCGGTCACCCAGCCGGTGACGATGGGCTTGCGCTCGGCGGGCGGGGCCGCGATCTCCGAGACGGCGAGGTCGCCGTACACGGTCAGCGCCAGCGTGCGCGGGATCGGGGTCGCGGTCATGTGGAGCACGTGCGGGCTCCTGCCCTCGGTCAGGGCCGCCCGCTGCGCGACGCCGAAGCGGTGCTGCTCGTCGACCACGGCGACGGCGAGATCGCGGAAGGTCACCTCGCGCTGGATCAGGGCGTGCGTGCCGACCGCGACCTCCACGTCGCCCGAGGCGATCAGCTGCCTGACGGTCGCGTGCTCCTTCGCCGTCAGCGCGCTCGTGAGGAGCGCAACGCGGACGCCGAGCTCGAGGCAGATCGACTCGATCGTGAGGAAGTGCTGCTCCGCGAGTGTCTCGGTCGGGGCCATCAGGGCACCCTGACGGCCACCCTCGACCGCGCGCAGGAGCGTGTAGAGCGCAACCGCGGTCTTGCCGGCGCCGACGTCTCCCTGCAGCAGGCGCTGCATCGGCACCGTCCCGGCGAGGTCGCGGTCGATCTCGGCGATCGCGGCCTCCTGGGCGGCCGTGAGCGTGAACGGCAGCGCCGCGCGGTAGCGCGCGACGAGCTCGCCGGGCGGCGAGAGCGCGCTCGCGACGAGCGCCTCCCGCTCGGCAGCGCGGCGACGCAGCGCGAGCTGGAGGACGAGGAGCTCGTCGAAGGCGAGCCGCCGCCTCCCGGTCTCGGCCTCCTCCAGCCCGGCCGGACGGTGGACGGCGAGAAGCGCGTCCGCACGCACGGGCAGCCGCTCGGCGGCGCGAAGCCGGGCGGGCAGCGGGTCGCGGCCGGTGCGGGCGAGCGGCAGGACACCTTCGACGAGCGTTCGCAGCTGCTTCTGGCCGAGATCCGCCGTGGCGGGGTAGACGGGGGCGAAGTCGGCGGTCTGCGACGGCTCGCCGATGTCGTAGCTCTCGACGGCGAATCCGAAGCGGTTGAGCTTGCCGCGGATCCGGATCGCCGTGCCCGGCGTCAGCCGCGACTCGAGCCACGGCTGGTTGAACCAGGTCGCCCGGAGCTCGCCGCTGCGGTCGGCGACGTGCGCGGTGAGCACGTGCCGGCGCCCCCGCCTCCGTCCCGACGCGCGCCGGACGACGACGTCGAGCACGGACTCCTCACCCTCGCGGAGCGCTGCGACGGTGCTCTCGGGCCCGGG
>VGCB01000495.1 GCA_016870235.1 Actinomycetota bacterium
TACGACCCGGCGACGAACCGGTGGGAGCCGCTCCCCGACCTGCCGACGCCCCGCCACGGCCTCGGCGTCGTCTCACACGGCGGCAAGGTCTGGGCGATCGCGGGCGGCCCGGTGCCGGGGCTCACCGTGTCGGGAGCCGTCGAGGCTCTTGTTGATTGAGGGCCTGGCCGTTTCCGCGCGCGTCAGGTGGGACGAGGGACCGACGTACCAGACGCGCGCGGAAACGGCCCCGCTCGGGTAGGGCTGGGGCTCGGGTCGGGCGCTTCGTTTCGTGAAGCCAGGGGAACCGGAGGTTCCCCTTGGGAACCCCTCCTCGTGTCCTGAATCGATGGGGCGTCGGATGTTCACGGGGGCCGTCCGACTGAAGTCGGACGGGGGAGAAGAGCGGACCGCCCCCTGGGACTCCCGCGTCTGGCTTCAACCAGACGCGTCCAACAGACGCCCGACACCACCACCGAGATCCTGAATGGATGGAGCGTCGGGTGTTCACGGGGCCGTCCGACTGAAGTCGGACGGGGGAGAAAAGCGGACCGCCCCCTGAGACTCCCGCGTCTGGCTTCAACCAGACGCGTCCAACAGACGCCCGACACCACCACCGAGATCCTGAATGGATGGGGCGTCGGGTGTTCACGGACCCGTCCGACTGAAGTCGGACGGGGGAGAAAAGCGGACCGCCCCCTGGGACTCCCGCGTCTGCAGGACCACGGCAGTCTCCGCGGGACCAGGCTTCGGTGCTCTGACGCCGTGGTGGACGACGGCGTCCGTCGGGTCGCGTCCGGCCGAAGCCAGGCGCGGAAAGGGAGATGCAGGACACAAATGCAGGAGGGGTTCCCAAGGGGAACCCCGTTCCCCTGGCTTCAGGATCCGGGAGTGCGCGCGTCTGCTACCTCGCGTCCCTCACCCAGCAGACGCGCGCACACCCGGCAAACAAACTAGAGCCGGCCGCTGCGGAGCACGCCCCACACGAGCCAGACGCCGAACCCGGCGGAGATGGTGAACCCGAAGAACGCGATCACGTGCAGGCCGAAGACGTGCGGGCCGCGATCGGCGAGAACGCCGACGATCGACGAGCCGACGAGGCCGCCGAGGATGACGAGGGCGACGGCGAGCCGGTTGACGGCGTGGTCGAGGCGATCCTCCAGGTGATCGAGGCCGGGGTTGCGGAACGTCAGCTCGAGCCGGCCGTGGCGCGCGTCCTCGAGCACGTCGTGCACCTGGTAGGGCAGCTCCCGCGCGAGCCCGAGAAGCTCCCGCGTCTCTTTCTGCGCCCTCATCGCGAGCCGTCGAGGCGAGAGCCGCTCCTGCACGAGTCGCCGCGCGTACGGCCGCGCCACCTCGAACACGTTGAAGCCGGGGTAGAGCTCGACGCCGACCGAGCCGAGCGTCGCGAGCGCCTTGTCGAGGATGACGAAGCGGGTCGGCAGCTGCAGGTTCATCTCGTAGATGAGGGCGAACGACTCGCGGATCACCTCGAGCGGGTCGATGTCGGAGAGGCTCTGGCCGTAGTAGCGGTAGAAGAGCTCCTCGAGGCGCGCGCGCAGCTGGTCCTCCAGCTCGCGCGGAAAGCGCACGCCGAGATCGGCGAGCCGCCGCGGCAGCGCGTCGACGTTCTCGGTGGCCGCTTCGACGAAGAGCCGCGTCATCCGCGCCATGTCCTCGTCGGTGAGCCGGCCGGAGAGCCCGAAGTCGACGAGGCCGATGCGCCCGTCCTCGAGGAGCATGATGTTCGCCGGATGCGGGTCGCCGTGGAAGAACCCGTGGCGGAAGATCATGGTCATCCACGCGTCGGTGATCCGGTAGGCGAGCTCGCGCCGCTCCTCGTCCGACCAACCCTCGGTCTCGAGGTCGGCGACCTGCGTCCCATCGAGCCAGTCCATCGTCAGCACCCGGCCGGTCGTATAGCGCCACCAGACGCGCGGGACGGCGACGCGCTCGTCGCCGCCGAAGTTGCGATGGAACGTCTCCGCGTTCCGCGCCTCGTGGAGGAAGTCGAGCTCCTCGCGGATCGAGCGCGCGAACTCCTCGACGAGGGCCTCCGCGTCGATGAAGTCGAGGGCGTGGACGCGCTCCTTGACGATCTTCGCGGCGGCGCGCATCAGGTGGAGGTCGCTCTCGATCTGCCGCGGTGCCCCGGGTCGCTGCACCTTGACCGCGACGGGCAGGCCGTTCGGGAGGGTCGCACGATGCACCTGGCCGATCGACGCAGCGGCGACGGGCTCGACGTCGAAGTCGAGGAACGCCTGCTCGACCGTGAGCCCCAGCTCTGCCTCGATCAGCTCCGAGACCTGGGAGAACGGAACCGGCCGGACGTCGTCCTGCAGCTTGCGCAGCTCGGCGACGATGTCGGGCGGGACGACGTCGGGGCGGGTCGAGAGCACCTGGCCGAACTTGACGAACGTCGGCCCGAGCTCGTCGAGCATCTCGCGGAGACGGCGACCGCGATCGGAGGCGCTCGCGTCGTTCGAGTGCCGGCGGCGGTCGAGCACGTAGCCGAACCCGTGCCGCGTGGCGACGCGCCCGATCTCCGAGAGACGGGTGAGGCTGCCGGTGCGCTGCTGCCCGGGCATCCGGAAAGTGTGCCCGCAAACACGCATGGACGTGCGGCCGGCGCTCTGCGACCCTGGAAGGGCTGCGGAGTCGTCACGTACACCGAGCCAGAGAGGAGTGCCC
>VGCB01000496.1 GCA_016870235.1 Actinomycetota bacterium
GTCAAGCTCGCGAAGCGCAAGTGGGTCGCCTCGATCACGCGCGACACGAAGATCGAGCTCCTGAGGCGCACGAGCGACAAGGTCTGGACCGACGCCGCGAACGTCAAGCTCAACTGGACCGGTCTCGCCGACACGCTCACCTACCCGACGATCGCGATCGTCGACTCCGGGATGACCGGGCTGTCGACGTTCGGCTCGCGGCTCCAGCACGGCCCGAGCTTCACGTCCGGCTCTCCGGCGAGCGGCGCCAACGGCCACGGCACCTTCGTGGGCTCGATCGCCGCCGGCGCGGAGGCGAACTTCACCGGCTCGGAGCCCCGCGCACGGCTCCTCTCCGTCAAGGTCCTCGACGCGAACGGCGTCGGCTACAAGAGCGACATCATCGCCGCGTGCGACTGGATCCTCGCGAACCGGCAGGCGCACAACATCCGTGTCGCCAACTTCTCGCTCAACGCCGGCGGCGAGAGCATCCGCTACGACGCGCTCAACAAGGCGGTCGAGCGGCTCTGGCTCAACGGGATCGTCGTCGTCGTCGCCGCCGGCAACTATGCGTTGGGCGGGGCCCAGAGCAACGTCGGCTTCTCGCCTGCGAACGACCCGTTCGTGATCACCGTCGGCGCGTCCGACCCGAAGAACACCGCCTCCCGGTCGGACGACGGCGCCGCGCCGTGGTCGGCCTGGGGCTGGACGCAGGACGGCTTCCGCAAGCCCGAGGTCGCCGCTCCCGGCCGCTATCTCGTGGGCGCGGCGCCGACCGGGGCGAAGCTCCTGACCGACTTCGCCTCGCGCATCACCGCGCAGACCTCCGGCGGCAGCTACCTGTGGATGTCGGGCACGTCGTTCGCAGCGCCGGTCGTCTCGGGCATCGCGGCCTCGATCCTGGCGAAGAACCCGAGCTGGACGCCGGATCAGGTGAAGGGCGCGATCATGCAGACCGCGACGGTGCCGACCGGCTACACGGTCGGCGGCGCCCTCGGCGTCGGCGTCGTCAACGCCAACGCGGCCGTCAATGCGTCGGGCACCGCGAACCCGCATCTCGGCCTCAACTCCTTCACCTACTGGAACGGGGCCGCGGGCCGGTGGGAGTTCAACGCAGAGTCGTGGCGGAGCCATGCGGCTTCCACCCCGTCCTGGAACGCGGCCTCCTGGTCGAGCGCCTCGTGGAGCTCGGCCTCCTGGTCGAGCGCCTCCTGGAGCTCCGCCTCCTGGTCGAGCGCCTCCTGGAGCTCCGCCTCCTGGGCGAGCGCCTCATGGGCGAACGCCTCCTGGGCGAACGGCTTCGACCAGGAGTAGGACCGCAGACACGCAGGTCTCGAGAAGGGGCGCGAGAGCGCCCCTTCTCGCGTTCCTCGAGCGCTACGACCCCTTCGAGGGGGAGGGCAAGGCGAGCCGGCTCCCTAACGTGTCCGAGGGCGCGACGACGTCGGGAGGGAGCTCCGGATCGAACGTGGAAGGGCCCAGAGACGCGTGACCGCTGCGTCCGAGACCCCAGCCGACACGCGCCGCGCCCGTCGACCGAGCGACACAGGATCCCTCGATCGAGGGAGCCCAGGCTACCCCGAGGGGTGACGCCCCTGGCGACGCCCTCCCTAGCGTGAGACGTACGGCGTCAAACGCGAAACCGCCCGGCGGCGGGCGATGGGAGGTTCACGACGATGCGGCACGGCAGAGCAACAGGGGCAACTCCGCCCGGGCAGCGCGGAAACGCGCTCTGGGGCGGGGGCAAGAGAGTCACGATCGTGCTCGCAGCCGTCGCGCTGCTCGTCGTGTCGATGATGGCAGGCCGCGTCGCGCACGCCGGGAGCGACCGGCCCGACGCGTTCGTCACGCCCGGGCTCCTCGACGAAGCGAAGGCGAACCCGCGCCAGCTCTTCGACGTCATCGTCTCGGCGCAGAAGGGCAAGCGGACGGCGGACGCCGCTGCGGACGTGCAGAACGTCCAGCGCGAAAACCCGGCCGCGCCCTCGCGCCTCAAGCGCCGGTTCGTGACGACGCAGGGCGTGTCGGCGACGCTGACGGGACGCCAGCTCGTGCGGCTCGCCGACCGGCGCTGGGTCGCGTCGATCACGCGCGACCATCCGATCACCCTCACCGCCGCGGGATCGACGGCCGCGGGCGCCTACAACACCTCCGTCTGGCCGTACGCCGTCGGCGCCAACGTGAACTGGTCGACTGCCGCCCCGAGCTCGTTCCCGACGATCGCGATCGTCGACTCCGGCATCGAGCCGAGCCGGACGGCCGACTTCGGCAACCGGCTCCTGACCCAGGTGAGCTTCGTCTCGACGGGCCAGAACGCCGCTGGCGACGGGCGCGGCCACGGGACGCTCGCGGCGAGCATCGCGGCGAGGCAGGCCGACGGCTACGCCGGCGCCGAGCCGCGGGCGAACCTCGTCTCCCTCGACGTGCTCGACGACTCCGGCGCCGGCTACGTCAGCGACCTGATCGCGGCCTGCGACTGGATCCTCGCGAACCGGCAGCAGTACAACATCAAGGTCGTCAACTTCTCGCTGAACGCGGGCTCGCCGGGCACGCCGTTCCAGTACGACCCGCTGAACAAGGCCGTCGAGTGGAGTGCCCCCGTTTTGGTGGACATCTGAGCGCTTGGTCGGCAGTGTCCGGCTGGGCGGGAAGGATGGGCCGCTCTGCCAAGGGGTTGGAACCATC
>VGCB01000497.1 GCA_016870235.1 Actinomycetota bacterium
CGCCGCCAGGGCTCCCGCCCCTGGCGCGCCGAGTCGGCGACCGAGATGGAGCCAGCCCCGATGCACGGCGAGGCCGGCGAGCCCGGCGATCGCCAGGCACGCGATCGGCAGCAGGCGCTCCGGCACCCTCGCCGAGCGAAGCGGCGGCAGCGCCTGCCACAGCGGCTCGTAGAGCGGCGTGTTGGCGCCGAGCGCGAGCAGGATCGGCACGACCGCGGCGACGGCGAGGCACAATGCCACTCCACGTCCCAGGCGCCACGCCACGACGACTCCGATGAGCGCGATGACCGGGACGAGCCAGCCGAGGAACACGAGCTCCTCGATCCCGTCGTCGACCCGCCGCCCGAACAGATCCGCCACCTCCGCCGAGTAGCGCTCCACCTGGGCGAACGAGCGCCCGCCCGCGATCGAGCCCCGGATCGTCGTCACCTGCACCGCGACCCCGGCCGCGACCGCCGCGAGCGCGCCTGCGGCCACCCCCGGCCAGAGGCGTCGGGGCAGCCGCGCCCACGCGTAGCCGAGCGCCAGCGGCACGGCACCGAGCGCGAGGTGCACCTGTCCCGAGAGCGGGATCGCCGCCAGGATCGCAGCCCCGACCACGAGTCGCCGCCGCTCGAGGGCGAGGAGCAGCGCGGGCAGCAGGAACGAGACGAGCCCGAGGAGATGCCCGGTCGACTGCCCGACCCGGTACGGAGCGAGGGCGAAGACGAGCCCACCGACGAGCGCGGCCAGGCGCCCGACCCCGAGCGCGCGGAGCCACCAGGCGGTGAAGCCTCCGGCGGCGACGAAGGTCAGGAGCAGGACGAGGTTGTACGCCCAGACGTTCCCGGCGAGATGTCGGAGCGGCCAGAACGGGAGCCCGAGCAGCCAGCCCTGGAGGTTCGCCGGCGCCGCCGCGACCGGCTCGAACGTGTACGGATCGTCCCAAGGCACGGCGCCGCGCTCGAGCTGGTGCCCGGCGAGCCAGAGCGCCCAGCCGAGCTGGAGGTGGTCGCCCGCGGCCGCCTCCCCGTGCCCGGCGGCGGGCCGCGCGAGGTAGTGGGCGCCGTCGAGATGGCGGACGGCCGGCCAGGTCGCGAAGACCGCGGCGGCCGCGTAGAGCGCTACCGCGGCGAGGAGGAAGCCGCCACGAGGATCGCGTCCACGTCGGGCAGCGGCGACTCGGTGAGCTTCCACGACTCGAGCACGCTATCGCCGCGGAGAAGGAACACCGCGCGCTGCGCCATCGGGATCTCGTTGTACGCCGTCAGGATGCCGAACGCGGTCGCCGTCTCGGCCAGGCGATCGGACAGGAAGCGGAAGTCGACGCTGAGCGACTCGGCCCAGGCGCGTTGCGACCACGGCTGGTCGAGGGAGATGGGGAAGATCGTGATTCCTGCGCTCTCGAGATCCTGGCGCCTGTCACGCAGGTGCCGTATCTCGAGCGTTCAGCCGCGGGACCAGTCGAACGGGTAGAAGCAGAGAAGCGCGTCGCCGCCTGCCACGGCCTCGCGCAGCGTCACGGGCTCGCTTCCTGCCTCGGCCCAGACGCGAGTGCTGGGGATCGGGTCGCCGGCGACGAGCATCGTGGGCACCCTACTACGAGCCGGGGGTCGCCGTCACGATTTGGCCGCCGCCGTCACGCGTCGAGCGCCTCCGTCGCGTCCGCGATCTCGGCGACCACCTCGCGAATGTCGCGGTTCGCGTTCCAGACACGCAGCTGGCGCTCGGCGCTCGAGCCGCGGTCGAGGATGGTGTGGATCCCCTCGAGCTCGCGGTCGGAGCCGAGCTCCCGCGCGTGCGGCGCGATCTCGCGGATCGTCCGGCGGATCAGCTGCGCGACGGGGATGCGGTTCCGCCGGCCAGAGCCGAGGTCCATCACCGGCGCCTCCAGGCCGTAGCGCGCGGCGAGCCACTTGTTCTCGGCCGTCAGGATGCGGTGGTACGACGGGATCTCCTCGCCCTCGTCGTACCGCTCGGACAGGAGCTTCACGCACGCCTGGCAGTACGCGGCGATCGCCACCGCGTCCTCCACGCGCGTGACGGCGTCGCAGATCCGGATCTCGATCGTCCCGAGCCGTGGATGCGGCCGGATGTCCCACCAGACGTGCGTGTAGTCGGCGATGCAGCCCGTGCGCTCGAGCTCGCCGACGACCTCGGCGTAGTCCGCGTAGTCGCGGAACCGCGGCGGCGGCCCCGAGCGCGGGAACGCGGAGAAGACCATCTGCCGGCTGGACGCGAGCCCGGTCGGCTCGCCGCGCCAGAACGGCGAGGAGCACGAGAGCGCGAGCAGCGGAGCAAGCTGGGACAGCAGCCCATTGACGACGTGGATCGCCTTGTCGGGGTCGTCGACGGCGACGTGCACGTGCATGCCGAAGATCAGCTCGCGCCGCGCGACGTACTGGAGGCGGTCGACGAGCTCCCGGTAGCGATCCTTGGCGGTGATGCGCTGCCGCTCGAACAGGCTGAACGGGTGGGTGCCGGCCGATCCGACGCGGAGGCCCTTCGTGCGCGCGACGCCGCAGACGTACCGGCGGAGCTGCAGGAGCTCGCGGTGGATGTCGTTCGCGGTGTGGCAGACAGGCGTGGCGATCTCGATCACCGACTGCATCAGCTCGGGGGGCGACCCGATCGGCGAGAGGATCGCCCTCCATCGCCGCCAGCACCGTGTCGATGGGCTGCA